>JBKOYU010000452.1:0-5055 GCA_046725575.1 Actinomycetota bacterium
GATCGCGATATGGCCGAGGCGTTACAGAGCGGGCATCTGTCGTTCCGACTGGACGGCGAGAAGCTGCACGGCGGCTTCGCCCTCACCCGCCTCCGCCAGGGCAAGGACGAGGCGTGGCTCCTGGTCAAGAAGTCCGACGACGACGCCGACGGCAGGCGCAAACCGGTACGCAGCCAACCGGAGTCGGTGCTATCCGGACGCACACTCGACGAGTTGTCGTGAAAGTTCCGGAGTGGCGGTCCCCGACCCTGGCCACGCTGACCAACGAGCGCTTCTCCGATCCCGAGTGGATCTTCGAACGCAAACTGGACGGTGTGCGCGGGCTGGCGTTCCGAGACGGCGATCAGGTTCGCCTGCTGTCGCGAAACCGCCTGTCGCTCAACGGAATCTATCCGGAGATCGTCGACGCACTTGCGAAGCAAGTCACCGCCCGGTTCGTGGTGGACGGCGAGATCGTCGCCTTTGAGGGGCGGCGCACGAGCTTCGCCCGGCTGCAGGGCCGCTTGGGCATTACCGATCCCGACGAGGCCCGCGCCTCCGGAATCCCCGTCGTCTACTACCTGTTCGACCTGCTGCACCTCGACGGCAAAGACACCACCCAGGTGCCGCTGATCGGTCGGAAACAGCGGCTGCGCAACACCTTTGAATTCAGCGATCCACTGCGCTTCACAACACACCGCATCAAAGACGGCGAGGCCGCCTACCGCGCGGCGTGCGAACGCGGCGACGAAGGGGTGATCGCCAAACGGGCCGATTCTGTCTACGAGGGCCGGCGCTCCACGAACTGGCTGAAGTTCAAGTGCAGCCGCGACCAGGAGTTCGTGATCGTCGGCTACACCGCCCCCAAGGGCAGCCGGGTCGGGCTCGGCGCGCTGCTGCTGGGCTACCACGACGACGGCGACATGGTCTACGCCGGCAAGGTCGGCACCGGCTTCGACACGGCGACACTCCGTAGCCTGCACGAGCGGTTGTCGCGCACCGAACAGACGACACCACCGATCACGCGCGGCCTCACCCGCGAGCCGGGTGCCCACTGGGTGCGCCCGACGTCGGTGGCGCAGGTGGCGTTCAGCGAGTGGACCCGCGACGGCAAGTTGCGCCACCCGCGATACCTCGGTTTGCGCACCGACAAGAGTCCCGACGAGGTGGTGAGGGAGACGCGCTGATGGCCATCAAAGTCGAGATCACCCATCCGGACCGAGTGCTGTTCCCCGACGACGGCATCACCAAGGGCGACCTGGTCGACTATTACGGCGAGGTGGCCGACGTGATGGTGCCGCACCTTAGGGGCAGACCGCTGACGCTGTGGCGGTATCCCCGCGGAATCGACCAGCAGGGCTTCGTCCAGCAGGACTTCGCAGGCACCTTGCCGGACTGGATGCGCTCGGTCGAGGTCGCCAAGGAGGGCGGGACGGTCGTGCACCCCGTTGCCGACCGCCGCGAGGCCTTGGTGTGGCTGGCTAACCAGAACGGCATCACACCGCACGCGTGGCTGTCGCGGCGCGACCGTCTGGACGAGCCGGACCTAATTGTCTTTGACCTGGATCCCTCAACGGCAGACTTCGCGCCTGTCCGGGCTGTGGCACGCGCTTGTGCCGACGTGCTGGACGATCTCGGCTTGACGTCGTATCTGAAGACGACGGGATCGCGCGGCCTGCATGTGGTGGTGCCCGTCAGTCGCGGGGCCGACTTCGACACGGTCCGGCAGTTCGCCCGCGACGTCGCAGCCGTCGTCGCCGCCGACGACCCCGACCACCGCACCGTCGAGATCCGCAAGGACAAGCGCGGTGACCGGGTGTACCTCGACGTGATGCGCAACGCCTACGCGCAGACGGCCGTCGCGCCGTATGCCGTGCGTGCCCGCCGCGGCGCTCCCGTCGCCACCCCGCTGGATTGGGACGAACTGGGCGGGCGTGGCATGCGGCCCGACCGGTTCACCCTTCGCGATGTAACGAAACGGATTGCGGAACAAGGAGATCCGTGGGCTGACATGCGCAAGCATGCTCGCTCGTTGTCTCGTCCCATGCAACGTCTGTCGAAACTCGATGCCTGAGTTGCCCGATGTGGAGGGGTTCCGCCGCGAGCTGGCTGACAAGCTGCCGGGACGTCGGGTGCGCAGGGTCGAGGTGCGTGACGCGGGCGTGCTGCGAAACACGACGGGACGGGCGCTTGCGCGCAATCTCGTCAAGCACACATTTCGCACCCCGCGCCGACACGGCAAGTGGCTGATCCTGCCGACCGATGGACCCGTTCTGCTGGTCCACAGCGGAATGACGGGCCAGCCGTATTACGCATCCGACGGCGCCGACGAAAAGGGCTACGAGCGCCTCGTGATCGGCTTGGACCGCGGCGAGTTGCGCTACGCCGACATGCGAAAGCTGCGCGGCATCTGGATGGCCGCCGACGACGACGAGGCGGCCGACGTGATAGGCAAGCAGGGCCCCGACGCGCTCGACCTCGATCTGCCTTCGTTCCGGACGGCCCTGCATGGCCGGCGCGGCGCGGTGAAGCCGACATTGATGGATCAATCCGTCATCGCCGGACTGGGGAACCTGCTTACCGACGAGATCCTCTGGCAGGCACGGCTGTCACCGTCAAGACCCGTGACCAGCCTCGACGCCGACGACGTACGTGGGCTACACGCCACCATGAAGCGAGTGTTGCGGACCGCGGTGCGGCACGGCTGCGTGCCGTCGTTGCCGCGGTGGTTGACGCAGGCGCGGGACGACCCGGACCCGGCCTGTCCCCGGTGCGGCACCCGGCTGACGCGTGGCCGCTTCGGCGGCAGAACCTCGCTGTGGTGCCCTCGCTGCCAACCTTGCGGGTAACGGCTGACCGGTTTGCGTCGATGATCCTGTGATGGAAAATAACTGCAGGTCCTTGCGTGCCGGCCTTGCTGTTCACCGCCGGTTGGCCGGCAACGGCGTCGCTCCCCGTCGGCCAAGGGTTGTAAGGTCGGCTGTCATGAGCTCCACCAAGCGCGGATGGCTGGCGATCGCGGCCGTTGCGGTGGTCGGGGCCGGCGCGCAGTTAATTCCGGCGACCGCGCTTTCCGACCCGAACACCGAGACCGAGGTGCAGCCCGCTCCCGGGAATGAGGTGCTCCACAACGTCACCTACAAGGCACGCGCGGACGGGACATCCCGCGGAGCGGTGGTCGCGTACAAAATAGACGACTCGAATGTCAACAGTGAACAGCCGACGCTGCTGCCCGGACGCACATTCGAGGTCAACACGGTTCTGGCCGACCCCAAGCAGGCCGGTATGCAAGTGTCCATCCAGTGGCCGTATGGATCGAACCTGCACTGCGAGATCCTAGTCGACGAGCAAATCGTTGCGCAGGCCGATCAGTTCATCGCGCCGAGGTTGTTCCGTCCCAAGGACGACCCGCTGTACGGTGTGCTGCAATGCGGCGTCGCGCTGGACACATTTGTCGCAGGTCAGGCCCCGGCTCCGCCCGCCGAGGCTCCCCCGCCAGCGACCTAGGGCCGCCACCCGGTGGTCTTGGCCCACTCCCACGCGCGGCGATACGCGTCGAGGAACCACGGCTCCTTGGCTTCTGCGTAGTCGGGCGCCGTAAGCGCGTGGCACTTGGCCTCCAAATAGTCTTCGCGCACACCGGGATTTGCGCTGAGCCAGTCGGTGAACAAGAGCGCGAATTGCTGACCTGGCGAACCGTCGACTCTGATGTGAATGTTCGCCGGCATCCCGGGATCGGCTGCGCAGTGAATCCGCTTGCGCCACAGCGCAGGATCGTCAGTGTGAGATGTGTCCGCGGTGATGTGCTCGATGCGCGGGTAGCCGATATTGGCCAGGGCGTCGTTGATTTCGTCGGCGACGTCCAGTGACGCGACAGTGATCTGGATGTCGATGACGTCCTTGGCCGCCATGCCCGGCACCGCAGTCGATCCGATGTGATCGACGCGCAAAGCCTTCGCACCACAGGCCATTTCGATGCGCTTGATGATCCGGCGCGCATCCTCGGGCCAAGCCGGGTTGTAGGGCGCGAGCTGATGGATCGTCGGGGCGCATTGTCGCGTGCGGATGTTGTGCGCCAGCGGCAGCACCCGGTTGCGCCAGAGGTCGCGAGCCTTTTCGACGAGCTCGCCCTGAGAGCCCGAATTGTCCAGCAGCACATCGGCTATCGCGCGGCGCTGTTCCTCGGGCGCCTGCGCCTTGATGCGCGCGCGGGCGTCGGCCGCGTCCATCCCCCGCTTGATCAACCGCTCGACCCGCGTCTCCTCGCCGGCGGTGACCACCACGACGAGCGGGAACAGCGGCGCCAACCCGGTTTCCACGAGCAGCGGGATGTCCTCCACCACCACTGTGTCTTTGTCGGGGTCCCCCGACACGCTGTCGAGGATCTCCTCACGACGGCGGGCGACCAGCGGGTGCACGATCCCGTTCAGCTTGGCGCGCTGCTCGTCGTCGACAAAAGCCTTGGCTGCCAATGCCGGGCGGTTCAGCGCCCCGTCGGGCAACAGGATGTCCTCGCCGAACGCCTCGACCAGCTGCGCCAGTCCCTCGGTGCCGGGTTCGACCACTTCGCGGGCGATCACGTCGCCATCGACGATGACGCCGCCACATTCATTGAATGTGGCGGACACCGTCGACTTGCCGGCGCCGATGCCGCCGGTCAGACCGATGCGCAGCATCCGGCAGAGTATCCCCCCGTCGCTTCGCTCTGCCCCCGGGGGACCCGGTTAGGCGCTGCCGGCGAGCTTCTCCCGCAGCGCCGCGAGCTGGGCGTCGCTAGCCAGCGACCCGCCGGCCGCGGGCTCCTCGGAGCGCGACGCGCCGTTGGCCGACGGCTTCTCGGCGGCCTCGGCCTCGGCAGCGGCGAACTTCTCCATCTGAGCGGTGTGCATCTTGTGCCGGCGCTCGGCCTCGGCGTAGCGGGACTCCCACTCCTCACGCTGCTTCTCGAAGCCCTCGAGCCATTCGTTGGTCTCGGAGTCGAAGCCCTCGGGGAAGATGTAGTTGCCCTGCTCGTCGTAGCTGTCGGCCATGCCGTACTTCGAGGGGTCGAACTCCTCGGTGTAGTCCTCGTTGGCC
>JBKOYU010000196.1:0-5740 GCA_046725575.1 Actinomycetota bacterium
CGGCAAGAACTTCGCCCGCCTGATCAAGAACATCGAGGTGGCTGCGCGCGTCGGCGGTGGTGATCCGGCCGGCAACCCGACGCTGTATGACGCCATTCAGAAGGCCAAGAAGAACTCGGTGCCCAACGACAACATCGAGCGGGCCCGCAAGCGTGGCGCTGGCGAGGAGGCCGGCGGCGCCGACTACCAGAGCATCAGCTATGAGGGCTACGGACCCAACGGCGTCGCCGTGCTGGTCGAGTGCCTGACCGACAACCGCAACCGCGCCGCCGGGGAGGTGCGCGTCGCGATGACCCGCAACGGCGGCAACATGGCCGACCCAGGCTCAGTGGCCTACCTGTTCTCCCGTAAGGGCGTGGTCACTCTCGACAAGAACGGGCTGTCCGAGGACGACGTGCTGACTGCGGTGCTCGACGCCGGCGCAGAAGAGGTCAATGACCTTGGCGACAGCTTCGAAGTCATCTCCGAGCCCGGCGATCTGGTCGCAGTGCGCACCGCGCTGCAGGACGCGGGCATCGACTACGAGTCGGCCGAGGCCGGTTTTGAGCCATCGGTCACTGTGCCGCTTGACGCCGAAGGCGCACGGAAGATCATGAAGCTGGTCGACGCGCTGGAGGACCTGGACGACGTGCAGGACGTCTACACCAACTCCGACATCCCCGACGAAATCCTGGCGCAGATCGAGGAGTGACGCGGCCGCATGTCGACGGCAAGCAACAAGGCGCTGTTCCAACGCTTCCATGACGCCGCCAACACCGGCGATTTTGAGTTCCTCGCAAAGACGATCGACGAGCTCGTCGACCGTGACGCAGTGGTTCGCACGCCCTTGCCCATTGACGCGACGGGGGCGGAAGCCCTCAAGCAGGTGTGGGCGATGCTCCTTCGGACTTATCCCGACATCCATCTCACGGTCGAGGACGTGATCGCCGAGGACGACAAGGTCGTCGGCAGGACGACCGTCACGGGGACCCACCAAGGCGAATTCATGGGCGTTGCGCCAACTGGCAAGTCGGTCACTTACAACGAGATCTTCATCTTCCGCTTCGCCAACGGCCGAGTGGTCGAGACCTGGGGCGTCGTCGACGTCTACGCGCAGATGAAGCAGATCGGCGTGATTCCGACCTAGCCCACCACAGTTGTCGATTCTCATTCTTGGTGGCGGAGGTAGGGACAGGCTTGCGCCGACACTAACCGGGGATCTCGGGCACAAGCAGGTGCGGCGGGGAGTCCGGCAGCAGGTTGGATCCCCAGTGAAGAGTGGCGCGCCCGCGCGGCGGGTGCGGGTAGGCAGCTGGGAACTGCCCGGTGAACGGATTGCGCGGAGATAACCAGCGACCCGCGACCACTAACCGCAGTTGCTCGCCTGCTCGCCACAGCGTAGCCGAGTGCCCGAGGGCGACATCGACGGCGACCACCTCCCCAGCCCGCAACCGTTGCGCTTCGACGGCCTCCGGTACCGGATGCACCTCGATGGCGGCCAGCTCCGGCACCAGGGCGCGCGGCCGCCGGAGCTCACCTGCGCGAGCATCGCCTCGTCGGTGGCGTCGATGTCGGCCAGCTCATGGCCGAGACGCCGACCGATCTCCGCGAGCACCCACCACATCGAACGGCGTTGTCCCACAGGGGCAATCAGGGCGTCAGTGTGTTGCGCCGAGACCCGCGGACAGAGGAAGTCCCACAGTGTGACGTCGGGCCGTTCGAGCTGGCCCTTCGTCGGTAGCACATGCGTCGAAATCGCCGTCGTCTCGTTCGGGAGGATCTCGGTGGTGGCCAACACGTCGAGCTTCTTCAGCGCCGGCAGTAGCGACCCGGCGTTGGGGAACGCGGTGAGCAGGCTACCGCCGAGGTTCAGGAACGCGCGGATGTTGCCCGCGTTGATCTCGTCGGGCAGCGCGGCGCACGGCCACTCGCGCAGAAACGCCTGGGTCTCCGGGCGACTCCGTGGACCGGGTCCGAACTGCCTTCGGGCGGACAGATTGGCAGTTCGAAACTTTCGAGCTGGTAGACGTACCCGGGATGGAACCAGATTCCGCCGGGGCGGTTCATCGAATCCGTGATGATCAGCAGCGCCCACGAAAGCCATTGCGTCACATTGGCACTCGGGGACATGGTGACGCCGGTGCCGGTGTCGACAACGATGCGACCGGCCCGGCGTACTGCACTCAGCAGCCGTTCGAGCTCGGCTTCGGGAACGTCGACGATCGTGGCGGCGTGCTGCAGTGTGAACGGCGCGACCGCAGCAGCCAGCGCGTCGACGTCCTGCGTCGGTGCCCTCACACCGTCGCGCAGCACTTCACGCACCAGATAGCCGAGCACCGCATAATCCGTGCCCGGCCGGGGTGCGAGGTGATGCGCAGCGAGGCGTGCGGTCTCGGTATAGCGAGGGTCGACGACCCATACCTCGGCATGCTCGGCGAGGTCGCGGATCGCGCCACGCGGATCGGGCAGTCCGACGGTGTGACCATGGGAGACAACGGGATTGCTGCCGATGAACATCGCGAACGTGGCGTTGTCGTAGTCGGGCCGCCCAGTCAGCGCCTGAGAACCGCCCATGAGTTCCGATATCAGAACCTTGGCGGTCCCGTCGATGGTCAGCGGGCTGAACTTGGCGGGGGTGCCGATCGCGGCGTGCAGCGACTGTGCGATGCGGTAGCCCACCGCGTCCATGCCGACGCCGGTGCCGAAGTTGATGCCGACGGATTCGGGTCCGTACTTGTCGATAGTGTCGCGCAGTGTTGTGCAGAGGTCGTCGAGACAGTCGTCCCACGTGGTGTCTTGCAGCTTCCCGTCGATGCGCATCTGTGGCCGCTCGAGGCGGTCGGGGTGGTGATGGAGCTCCGGTAGCGCGCGGCCCTTGGGGCAGGTGTAGCCATGTGAGAACGGGTGATCCCGGTCGCCACGAACGTGGAGGACCTTGTCGCCGTCAACGTCGACGAGGATGCCGCAGACCGACGTGCAGACCCGGCAGAAACTTCGGACCGTGGGCATGCCCGGAAACATACTCGCTTGTAAGCGGTGTCTATAGCCGAAATGTGAACGGCGTTCCCGACCTTGACGCGTAATAGACTTTTTCGTCTATTATGGATCCGTGCCTCGACCCGAGCGTCACTCCGTCGACAAGATCCTTGATGTGTCGCGCGACCTTGTGCTCAGTCACGGCGCCAGGGGCGTCACCGTCGACCGGATAGTCGCCGTCAGTGGGGCGCCCAAAGGTTCGGTCTACCACCGATTTTCGACTGTGAATGACCTGCTGGCGACCATGTGGCTGCGAGGCGTCCGCCGGTCACAGGCACGTTTTCTGGAGCCGCTGAACGAAGGCGGGAACCCGATGGACGCCGCGGTGGCCGCCGGTTTGGCCATCTACGACTTCGCCAGCGAGGAGCCCGCCGACGCCCGGCTGCTTGCGGCGTTGCGACGGGAGGACCTCGTCGGCGAGGTGACCGATCCAGAACTGGTCACTGCATTGCAGCAGGTCAATCTGGATTTGCGGGCTGCGGTGACAGCGTTGGCGCGCCGGGTCTACGGACGAGCCACGCGGGATGCAATAGAGCGCACCACATGCGCGGTGATCGACCTGCCACAGGGAGCCATCCGCCGCCACCTGATCCAAGGAGTCCCCGTGCCGCGCAGCGTTCGCTCGCAATTGGCGGCCGCCATCCGTGCGGCATTGACACAGGAGGGATCTGATTATGGCTGACGACGTAGATGTAGTTCGACGGATGTTCACCGCAGTCGAAGAGCGTGATTTCGACGGTCTGCTTGCCTGTTACTCCGACGACATCGAGATCAACGAGGCTGCCGTGTTGCCGTGGGGTGGGGTATGGCGCGGACCGGATGGCGTCGCCGCCCACGCGGCAGAATTCATGCGGACATGGGGTGCCTTACAGGGCCCGCAGGAGTCGCGACTCGATGCGCAGTTCTTCAGCGACGGGGCGGGAACGGTATGCGCCGTGTTTCGGCACCGTGCCGTCGATCCGGCGGGCGGGTCGCGGTTCGACGCTCCCGAGGTCGGGGTCTACCGGATCCGTGATGACCGCGTCGTGAGATCGCAGATGTTCCACGCTGATTCGGCAGCAGTTGTCGCCTTTCTCGCCAAGGCCGCGCGTGACGGCGGCTCGGCCGCCCCGCAATGTTGAGGCGCTGGGATCGCTGGGGCCCTCTCAGCGGTCTCCTGCTCTGCATCACGTGGGCACCCATGGCCATCGCCATCCCACGGCTGCCTGATCTCGACTCATCGCACGACGTGCAGGCGTTTTGGCGAACGAATCAGCAGTTGATGCAAGGCGTCATCCTGTCGGTGAGCGTGGGTTTCTTGTTCCTGCTGGTCTTCCTTGGAGCGCTTGTCGAACTCGTTCGATCGGTCCCCGGCGCCGGTGCCGCCGCCTGGGTAGTGCTTGGTAGTGCATTGATGTTCATGACCGCGCTCAACGTGGCGCTGGGCCTCGACATCGCTGGGGGCCTGTTGGTCGGGTCGGATCCGGCTAGCACGTATGTGTTGCACACCGCGGCGTTCCTGCTCGCGGCCCCCGCCGCTTTCGCGGGCGCGACATTCTTCGTCGCCATTGCCGTAGTCACTTGGGAAGCGGAGGTTTTCCCGCGGTGGTCGGGGTGGATCGCCGTCGTCGGTGTGTTGGCCAACGCCGGGGCCGTCCTCGGGGTGTTGACTCTGACCGGTCCGCTGAACTCAGGCAACGGCATCGTCGGCGGTATTGCCGCACCGCTCGGGATGTATCTGGTGTGGGTGTTCGCGGTCAGCGTGTGGTGGATGCGAAGTCCATCGGAAAACCGTACTCCGCGATACGAGTCCGTCAATTAACTTCTCGCCGTTATCAACCCGCTGCATCCTGATTCTGGTTAATCGTTATCAACCCGCTGAACCCTGATTCTGGTTAATACTGTCGATGCGGTGCTGGGCTGCACCAACGGACTGCGGAGGCCAGAATGGCAAAGGTCACTGTGACGGACCCCAGCGGTGCCGAATGGTCGGTGCGTCGCTGGTGGTTCAAGGCGGTGCCGTGGCAGAGCGGAATCGAGTTTGTCGACTTCATCATTTTCTTGATCGCGTTGCCATTCATGGTGGTGTGGCCGATCTGGCTGGCGCTCAAGTGGCTCGGCGTGTCTTGGTCGATCGAGATCTAACGCGACGGGACCAAGGTCGGACAGGAAAAGGTTCGTGGCTGGCGCCGATCGGGCGAGCGCATCCAGGAGATCGCTCGTCCGGCGGAAGCCGGGACACTGACGCAATACGCCGACGCCGGCTAACGGGCCGCCGTCAGAAACGCCCCGATTTCCCGCGCCGTCTGCTCCGGCTGATCGAGCATGATCAACACATTCGCGTCGTCGACGTAGCGCAGCGTGCCACCGGTCAGCTCGGCCAGCCGTGTGGCGTGATCGTCGCGCATCACCGGGTTGCGGCTCCACAGCACCAGCACGTCGCCGTCGAAGTCGGCCAGCCGTTTCGTGGCCCGGATCAGATCGGCCTTGTCGAACTTGGTGCGGCAGTACTTGACGAGGTCCCGCCGGATTCGCCGGTCGGACAGGCCGGCTGCGATCCACTCGTCGACAATGTCTTGCGGGACAGGCTTTTTCGCCATCTGACCGAAGATCAGCCACTGCTTGCGCAGCCAGCCGATCTTGAGCTGCCGCATCGCCAGCGCAACGGTGCCCTGGGTCCGGCTGGCCAGCCATGCGACCTTGCCGGGAAAACCCGGCGGGAAGTTGTCGAACGCCTCCGACGGGC
>JBKOYU010000611.1:0-8277 GCA_046725575.1 Actinomycetota bacterium
GCCTGACCCCGTGTTGGCCCAGGTCGGCCAGATCGATGCCAACACGGTTAACGAGTCCTAGATTGGTTCTATGGGCTCTGAGCACGACGTCGGCATCAACTACGACGAGCACTCGATGACGATCACGCACCCAAAGCACGAGGCCGCCGGCGTCAAGGCCGTGTTGGTGTCGCTGCAGCGCGGGCTTCAACAGATGGGCGCCATTCGCACCGCCGCGGCGCTGGCCCGGCTCAATCAGCGGCACGGCTTCGACTGCCCGGGGTGCGCGTGGCCGGAGGAGCACGGCGGCCGCAAGCTCGCGGAGTTCTGCGAGAACGGCGCTAAGGCCGTCGCCGAGGAAGCGACCAAGCGGGTCGTCACGCCGGAGTTCTTCGCCCGGCACTCGATCGCCGACCTCGAGGGCCGTCCGGAGTACTGGCTGTCGCAGCAGGGCCGGCTCACGCACCCGGTGGTGCTGCGCCCCGGCGACGACCACTACCGGCCGATCAGCTGGGATGACGCGTACCGCCTGATCGCCGACGAGCTGCGCGCGCTGGCCAGCCCGAATGAGGCGGTGTTCTACACGTCAGGCCGGACCAGCAATGAGGCGGCGTTCCTGTATCAGCTGATGGTCCGCAGCTTCGGCACGAACAACCTGCCGGACTGTTCCAACATGTGCCACGAGTCCTCAGGGGCCGCTTTGGTCGAGGCGATCGGGATCGGCAAGGGCTCGGTCACGGTCGAGGACGTCACCAAGGCCGACCTGATCGTGATCGCGGGCCAGAATCCGGGCACTAACCATCCTCGGATGTTGTCGGTGCTGGAGAAGGCGAAGGCCAACGGCGCGAAGATCATCGCGGTCAACCCGCTGCCGGAGGCCGGGCTGATCCGGTTCAAGGATCCGCAAAAGGTGCACGGCGTGGTGGGGCACGGCATCCCGATCGCCGACGAGTTCGTGCAAATCCGTCTCGGCGGCGACATGGCGTTGTTCGCCGGACTGGGCCGGCTGCTGTTGGAGGCCGATGACGCCGCCCCAGGCACGGTGGTCGATCGCGACTTCATCGCCACGCACTGCGCGAACTTCGAGGAATATGAGGCCCGCACACGTGCGATCGATCTCGACACGGTGCTAGCCGCCACGGGCATCGACCGGGCGCAGCTGGAGTTGATGGCGAAGATGATGGCCGCCTCCGAGCGCACGATCGTCTGCTGGGCGATGGGGTTGACGCAACACCGGCACGCGGTGCCGATGATCTCCGAGATCGCCAATGTGCTGCTGATGCGCGGCATGATCGGCAAGCCCGGCGCGGGCCTGTGCCCGGTGCGCGGTCACTCCAACGTCCAAGGCGACCGCACCATGGGCATTTGGGAGAAGATGCCCGAGGCATTCCTCGCGGCGCTTGACGACCGGTTCGGCATCGTCAGCCCCCGCGAGCACGGCGTTGACACCGTGGATGCGATCCGGGCGATGCGCGACGGTCGTGCGAAGGTGTTCATGGGCATGGGCGGCAACTTCGCGATGGCCACACCGGATACGGCTGTCACCGAGGCCGCGTTGCGCAGCTGCTCGCTGACGGTGCAGGTGTCGACGAAGCTCAATCGCAGTCATGTGGTTCACGGGTCGACGGCGTTGATCCTGCCGTCGCTGGGGCGCACCGACCGCGATATCCAGAATGGCGCCAAACAGCAGGTGTCGGTGGAGGATTCGATGTCGATGGTGCACCTGTCGCGGGGCAGCCTGCACCCGCCCAGCGACCAGGTGCGCAGCGAGGTCGCGATCGTCTGCCAGTTGGCCCGCGCCCTGCTCGGCCCGGATCACCTGGTGCCGTGGGAGCAGTTCAACAACGACTACGACACCATCCGCGACGCGATCGCGGCCGTGGTGCCCGGCTGCGAGGACTACAACCGCAAGGTCCGCCAGCCTGACGGCTTCCAGCTTCCGCACGGCCCTCGGGATGCGCGCGAATTCCCCACCAGCACAGGCAAAGCCAACTTCTCAGCCGATCCGCTGGAGTGGGTGCCGGTGCCCGAAGGCCGGCTGGTGCTGCAGACGCTGCGCAGCCACGACCAATACACCACCACCATCTACGGCCTCGACGACCGCTACCGCGGCGTCAAGGGTGGCAGGCGGGTCATCTTCGTCAACCCCGCCGACATCGAACGGTTCGGCCTCGCTGAGGGCGACCGCGTCGACCTGGTGTCCGAGTTCACCGCTGGTGACGGGCACGTGCAGGAGCGCCGCGCCAAGGACTTCATGGTCGTCCCCTACTCCACTCCGGTCGGCAACGCCGCGGCCTACTATCCGGAGACCAATCCCCTTGTGCCGCTGGATCACACCGCCGCCAAGTCCAATACGCCGGTGTCAAAGGCCATCGTCATCAGGATGGAGCGCGCTTAGTGGGCAGGGTGACGGCCCGGCGCCGGGCACAACACGTGACCGCCGACGACGCGGTCGCGCGGCCCGAAACGCTCGTCGTCGAGGAGCCGTTGGAGATCCGGGTCAACGGCACCCCGATCACTGTCACCATGCGCACGCCGGGTTCGGATATCGAACTGGCGCAAGGCTTCCTGCTCACCGAAGGCGTCATCGCCCGGCGCGACGACGTGCTCACCGTGCGATATTGCAGGGGCGCCACCGAAGACGGCTCAGGTCTTTCGCAAAACACCTACAACGTGCTCGACGTGACGCTGGCGCCCGGCGTCCCGATGCCCGACGTCGACGTCACCCGCAACTTCTACACCACCTCATCGTGCGGGGTATGCGGCAAGGCGTCGCTGGACGCCGTGCGACTGATCAGCCGCCACTGCCCCGGCGACGATCCGTCGACGGTCACCGCCCAGACGCTGTCGGCGATGCCGGAGAAACTGCGCGACGCGCAGAAGGTGTTCGCCAGCACCGGCGGGCTGCACGGCGCTGCGCTGTTCGACGTCGACGGCACCACGCTGGCGGTCCGCGAAGACATCGGCCGGCACAACGCCGTCGACAAGGTCATCGGCTGGGCGCTGGAAGCCGACCGCATCCCGCTCACCTCGACCGTGCTGCTGGTCAGCGGGCGAGCGTCCTTCGAACTCACCCAGAAGGCCGTGATGGCCGGGATCCCGGTGCTGGCCGCGGTGTCCGCACCATCGTCGCTGGCGGTCGACCTGGCCAGCCAGTCCGGGCTCACTCTGGTGGCCTTCCTGCGGGGCGATTCGATGAACGTCTACACCCGCCCCGACAGGATCGCCCCCCATCGTGGGATGTAACCGTGTCGATCCGACACGGTCATGGAGCCCCACCAGATCTGTAAGTGTGAAGCTGCGGTCATGCGGCCTTCGCGAGCTGTGAATACCGTTGTCCGAGACGATAACCCAGCGCCGTGGGGTCGGTGCCGATGCCCGTGGCGATCGTGCGGCTGATGGCGTCCGTGACGGCGTCGGAGGCCCCGTGAGGCAGCATGTGCCCAGCCATCGGAAGGTGCACGTGTGTGGCGCCCGGGATGGCGGCGGCAAGGTCGCGAGCGTGCGACGGTGGGGTCAGGAGGTCTAATCCGCCGCTGAGGATGGTCGTCCGCGCGCGAATGGAGGCGAGCATGGAGTATTGGTCGTAGGACCGGAGGCCGGGCAGGAACCCGACGGCGGTGGTGAGGGATGTCGCGGCCATGGCCGTATCGAACAACGCCGCCAGTGTGGCGCGCGCGTGTTCGCCGACCTGGAGGGCCAAGGCGGCGCGCATTGGCTTGGTGAGTAGGCGAACAGCCCGTTGAGGTGCGTAAGCCGCGAGCATGCACAGTACGTCGGTAGCAGGACTGGCCAGGAGTCGCGCGACGCCACGCTCGGCGAGCCGACCCGCCGCGGTGGCGACGAGGACGACCCCGTGCGGCTCCACGGGTCGATCAGCCGGAGGCCGACCTAGGTAGGCGAGGGCGACCATCCCGCCCATCGAGTGACCCACGAGGGTGAGCGGGCCGGTCACGTCGAGCGCTACCAGGACGTCGGCGAGGTCGGCGGCGAGCTGGTCGATGACGTAGGTGCTCATCGGGGCCGTATCCGACCTGCCGTGGCCGCGGTGGTCGTAGCTGATTATCCGGATTCGAGCGCCCCACCGACGGGTCAGGTGACGGATCTGGCTAGCCCACGACCCTTGCTCGAGGCATAGGCCGTGCAGGAGCACGACGGTGGCCTCGGCGTCGATGGGCCCTTGGTCTCGCACCGACAGTCGCACGCCGTCGCGGACGGCCACAGTCCGTTCGGTGCAGGCCGTGCTTCCTGTCGTCATGACGGAATGCTCCACGATCAGGTAGGGGTTCCGTAATCGTCGGGAAGCCAGAATCCGCTCCGTAAGAGAAACGGTTTCCTATCCGCCAGGTAAGCCTCGGTGTGGGTCTACACCCAGCCCCGACCGCATCCAGGGCTAGCACTTTCTGGAATCTCCACATGATCTCCACAGAACCTCCAAGTTTGGGGGACGGCAGTGATCGAGCATCGATCCATGCCAGAAATCCTCATTGCCTCGCTGTCGCCGGTCGGCCACATCGCACCGCTGTTGAACGTCGCGCAGGGCCTGGTCGACCGCGGCGACCGCGTCACGGTTCTCACCTCCGCCGACCACGCCGGCCGGATCCGGGCTGTCGGCGCCACGCCGCAGGCGATACCGGTAGAGGCCGACTTCGACATGACCCGCCTCGACATCGATCTGCCCGGCCGAACCGAAACGTCCGGCATCAAGCGGGTCAACTTCGACATCGTCCGGCTGTTCGTACAACCGATGCCGCACCAGACCCGGGTGCTGTCCCGATTGATGGCAAACACGAAGTTCGACGCCATCATCGTCGACGCCGGCTTCTTCGGGATCCTGCCGTTTCTGCTCGGTGACCGCGCGGCCCGCCCACCGGTGCTGGCCTACACCACCACCCCATTGATGATCACCAGCCGGGACACCGCCCCGAGCGGCATGGGCCTGCCGCCGTCGTCAAGCGCGTTCGGGCGGCTGCGCAACCGCACGCTGAACCTGTTGTCGCAGAAGGTCTTGCTGCGTCAATCGCAGAACGCCGCCAACTACCTGCTGGACCACCTGAACAGCCGCCCGCTGCCGACGTTCATCCTGGATTCCGGCCTGCTCGCGGACCGCTACATTTCGCCCACTGTCCCGGAATTCGACTATCCGCGCAGCGATCTGCCCGCCAAGGTGCGCTACGTCGGCGCGGTCCATCCCGCGCCGTCGAACGGCTTCCGGCTGCCGCCGTGGTGGGCCGACCTCGACAATGATCGGCCCGTCGTACACGTCACCCAGGGCACCATCGACAACACCGATCTGGGCCGCCTGGTGGAGCCGACGATCGAGGCGCTGGGCGGCGAGGACGTCATCGTGGTGGCCACAACCGGCGGTCGAGACGCCTCGCAGCTGAAGGTGGCGGTGCCCATGAATACCTTTGTCGCCGAATATATTCCGCATGATCTACTGCTGCCGAAGGTCGACGTGATGGTCACCAACGGCGGCTATGGCGCGGTACAGCGCGCGCTGTCGATGGGCGTTCCGCTCGTCGTCGCCGGCAACACCGAAGACAAGCCCGAGGTCGCCGCCCGAGTGGCGTGGACCAGCGCAGGCATCAACCTGCGGACCGGCACGCCGACCCCTGGTGCGGTGCGTGTCGCGGTGCGCAAGGTGCTGGGCGACCGCCGCTACCTGGACGCTGCTCGAAGGCTCGAGGCCGCGTTCGCCCGGCGCGACGGTGTCGCGGAGATCGCGGCGCTCGTCGACGAGGTGATCGGTGAACACAGCACGGTGATGCAGCGATGAGCGCGTGTGCCGACCCGTTCGGCCGCCCACCCGTCGAGCATCCGCGTAAGGAGCCGCCAAAGTCGCGTAGTCGGCTACTCGTGTCTACCGCCAGAATTCGGAGAAGTCTCGAACCATGGTTACCGAACTGCAGTTCATCGCGGTAGCGGCCTTCCTGATCTGGGGCCTCGTGAGCTCGCTGTGCGGTGTGCTGATCGCCGCCCCCGACACGGCCCAGCTGGTATGGCGCCACCGCGGCGTCAAGCCAGAAGCCCCGACGTCAGAGCATGCTCAGGCCACGGCCGCCAGCGCTTCGAGCGACCCGTCGCTGGACGCCCGTGCAACGTAGGCTACGGGCGCACCTACCGTAGACTCGACCTCAGGAAGCGACATTCCTGCCTGGATCACCGGTCCGGGTGCTCCACCGGTCGCAAACGGGTGGACTTACTGGTAACGAAAACGTGGATGCCCGGCGCAGCGTGCGTATCCACGGATGGGACGGATATCGACAGGCGCATCGGAATGACGCGCGCTCCATCCCATCAATCCAAGGACTTTGAGTGGCTATCAGCCAGGTCGCTGCCTACGCACATTTGTCCGACGAGGACATCGAGGCACTCGGACGCGAACTCGACGCAATCCGCGCCAACATCGAGGACGGCCTCGGTTCGAAGGACGCCGCGTACATCCATCGCACGATCACGTTCCAGCGGACGCTCGATCTCGCGGCGCGGCTGGTGATCGGCTGCAGCCGGACGCGCACAGGCTGGCTTCTGGGGACGACCGCCCTCGCCGTTGCGAAGAGCATCGAGAACATGGAGATCGGCCACAATGTTGGCCACGGGCAATGGGATTGGATGAACGACCCGGAAATCCACTCCAGTACATGGGAGTGGGACATGCCGGGTCTGTCGTCTCAATGGCGCTATTCGCACAACTACACGCATCACATGTTCACGAACGTGCTCGGCATGGACGACGACATGGGCTTCGGCATCATGCGCATTACCCGCGACGAGCCCTGGCAGCCCAGCCATCTGGTGCAGCCGATTCGAAACCTGTTGCTGGCGGCAATATTCGAATGGGGTATAGCCCTGCACGGTCTGCATTCGGCGCACGACCGCGCCGCGGACGACACCGAGAAAGCCGTGGCATCGAGGGCATTCGCGGCCAAGGTCGCACGCCAAGTGACGAAGGACTATCTGATATTTCCCGCACTGAGCCGGCGACGATGGCGACGAACACTAATGGCCAACGCGAGCGCCAATCTCATCAGAAACCTCTGGGCCTATGTGGTGATCTTCTGCGGCCATTTCCCCGACGGTGCAGAGAAATTCGACCCGGGCGTGCTCAGCAACGAAAGCAAGCCCGAATGGTATCTACGGCAGATGCTCGGCACCGCGAACTTCGACGCCGGACGCGTTCTGGCGTTTCTCAGCGGCAATCTGTGCTACCAGATCGAACACCATCTCTTCCCCGACCTACCCAGCAATCGGCTATCGCAAATCGCCCATGAGGTGCGGGCCCTGTGCGACAAATACGACCTGCCCTATACCACCGGTCCGCTGCCGCGTCAGTATCTGCTGACGCTACGCACCATTCACAAGCTCGCCGTCCCTGATCGGTTTCTGACCGCCACATCCGACGATGCACCCGAGACGGCATCCGAACGCAAGTTCAGCGCATCCAAGACGATGGCCACGCTCGGCGGCGCGTCGGCTATCGGACGACACGGACTACGCACCGCGTTGGACAGCGCTCGGCGGCGCCGTCGCACGGCCGCGGGCTGAGCCGCTGAGAATTAAGCGCTCTTGTCGCGACGCTCGGGGCGCGCCGGCTTGCGCGGCACGATCGTCGGCAGCACGTTGTCTTCCACGGTCTCCTTGGTCACGACGACCTTGGCGACATCATCGCGACTGGGGATGTCGTACATCACCGGCAGCAAGACTTCTTCCATGATGGCGCGCAACCCGCGGGCACCAGTGCCGCGGTGGATGGCCTGATCGGCGATGGCCTCCAGCGCGTCGGTGGTGAACTCCAGCTCCACGCCGTCCATCTCGAACAGGCGGGTGTACTGCTTGACCAACGCGTTCTTCGGCTTGGACAAGATCTGCACCAGCGAGTCCTTGTCCAGGTTCGTCACCGAAGCGACCACCGGCAACCGGCCGATGAACTCGGGGATCAGCCCGAACTTGATCAGGTCTTCGGGCATCACCTCGGCGAAGTGGTCCTGGGTGTCGATCTCGGCCTTGGAGTGCACCTCGGCGCCGAAGCCAATGCCCCGTTTGCCGACCCGGTCGGAGACGATTTTCTCCAGCCCGGCGAACGCACCCGCGACGATGAACAACACATTGGTGGTGTCGATCTGGATGAATTCCTGATGCGGATGCTTGCGTCCGCCCTGCGGCGGCACCGAGGCCTGCGTTCCCTCGAGGATCTTCAACAAAGCTTGCTGCACGCCCTCACCGGAGACGTCGCGGGTGATCGACGGGTTCTCGCTCTTGCGGGCTATCTTGTCGACCTCGTCGATGTAGATGATG
>JBKOYU010000949.1:0-9186 GCA_046725575.1 Actinomycetota bacterium
TCCCGAGACCAGCGCCTCCCAGCTGTTGTCCCGGTCCAGCACCGACGTGACGACGTCGGCGACGGCCCGTTGCTCCGGGTCCGGTGTGAAATCCACCCGAATCCTCCTTGATTCGTTGAGTGGCTTCAGTGGGCGGTGGCCTGATTCGCCGGCCCGCCGGCGGCTGGGCACTTACCGGTGTAATCCACCTGCCAGTGCTTGATGCCGTTCAGCCACCCTGAACGTAGCCGCTCGGGCTCGCCGATCGGCTTGAGATCGGGCATATGGTCCGCGACGGCGTTGAAGATCAGGTTGATCGTCATCCGTGCCAGGTTCGCGCCGATGCAGTAGTGCGCACCGGTGCCGCCGAAGCCGACGTGCGGGTTGGGGTCACGCAGGATGTTGAACGTGTTCGGGTCCTCGAAGACCTCGTCGTCGAAGTTGGCCGAGCGGTAGAACATCACCAGCCGCTGGCCCTTCTTGATCGGCACGCCCGACAGTTCGGTGTCCTCGAGCGCGGTGCGCTGGAAGCACGTCACCGGGGTGGCCCAGCGGACGATCTCGTCGGCCGCCGTCTCGGGGCGCTCCTTCTTATACAGCTCCCACTGCTCGGGGAAGACCATGAAGGCCTTCATCCCGTGGGTGATGGAGTTGCGGGTGGTCTCGTTGCCGGCCACCGCGAGCATCACCACGAAGAAGCCGAACTCGTCGTCGGAGAGCTTGCCGCCCTCGATGTCGGCGTTGATCAGCGCGGTGACGATGTCGCCGCCGGGATTCTTGGCCTTTTCCTCGGCCATCTGCATTGCGTACTGGATCAGTTCGAACGACGACATCTTCGGATCGATGTGCGCGAACTCCGGGTCATCGTTGCCGGTCATCTCGTTAGACCAGCGGAAGATCTTGTCGCGGTCGTCCAGCGGGATACCGAGTAGCCCGGCGATGGCCTGCAGCGGCAGCTCGGCCGATACCTGCTCGACGAAGTCGCCTGTCCCGTTGGCCGCAGCCGACTTGGCGATGTTCTGCGCCCGCTGACTCAGTTCGTCCTGCAAGCGGCCAACCGCACGCGGCGTGAACCCGCGGGAGATGATCTTGCGCAACCGGGTGTGGTGCGGGGCGTCCATGTTGAGCATCACGAACCGCTGGACTTCGATGTCCTCGCGGGCGATGTCGTCGTTGAAGCGCGGGATGACGCAGTTTTGGTAGCTGGAGAAGACGTCGCTGCGCAGCGATACCTCCTTGACGTCCTTGTGCTTGGTGACCACCCAGTAGCCGCCGTCGTTGAAGCCGCCCGCCTTGCCGATAGGCTGCTCGCACCACCAGATCGGAGCGGTCTTGCGCAGCTCGGCCAGCTCGTCGACCGGCAGAGCCTTCACACAGGTGTCCGGGTCAGTGGGATCGAAGCCGTCGGGCAGGTTCGGGGCAGCCATCGGTGTACTCCTAGATACGACGTGGTCTAGTGCCAACTTGGAACCATTGAAACATGCCTCCACCGCAGATAAAAGGCGCGGTCACATCGGCGCTTGTCAGAGTAATGAAACGTGTTCTAGCCTGACGGAATGGGTAACCCTGTCATCGTTGAAGCCACTCGCAGCCCCATCGGCAAGCGAAATGGGTGGTTGTGGGGCCTGCATGCCACCGAGTTGCTGGGCGCCACACAGAAGGCTCTTGTGGAGAAGGCCGGCATCGACGCTGGCGACGTCGAGCAGATTGTCGGCGGCTGCGTGACGCAGTTCGGCGAGCAGTCTAACAACATCACGCGGGTGAGTTGGCTGGTCGCCGGCTTGCCGGAGCATGTGGGCGCGATGACGGTGGACTGCCAGTGCGGCAGCGGGCAGCAGGCGAACGGGTTGATCGCCGGCCTCATCGCGGCAGGCGCCATCGACATCGGCATCGCCTGCGGCATCGAGGCGATGAGTCGCGTCGGCCTCGGCGCCAACGCCGGCCCCGATCGCGGGGTGCTCCGGCCGGCGTCGTGGGACATCGACCTGCCCGATCAGTTCACCGCCGCCGAGCGGATCGCCAAGCGGCGCGGCATCACCCGCGAGGAGATCGACCAGTTCGGTTTCGACTCGCAGCGCAAGGCCAAGCAGGCCTGGGCCGAGGGCCGCTTCGACCGGGAGGTCAGCCCGATCGAGGCGCCGGTGCTCGACGAGAACAAGCAGCCGACGTCCGAGCGTGCACCGGTGACCCGTGACCAGGGCCTGCGCGACACCACGCTGGAGGGTCTGGCGGCGCTGAACCCAGTGCTGGAAGGCGGCATCCACACGGCGGGCACGTCCTCGCAGATCTCTGACGGCGCCGCCGCGGTGCTGTGGATGGACGAAGACAAAGCCAAGGCACTCGGCCTGAAGCCACGAGCCAGGATCGTCAGCCAGGCGCTGGTCGGCGCGGAACCGTACTACCACCTCGACGGGCCGGTGCAGTCCACGGCGAAGGTGCTCGAGAAGGCCGGCATGAAGATGGGCGACATCGACATCACCGAGATCAACGAGGCGTTCGCGTCCGTGGTCTTGTCCTGGGCGCGGGTGCACAACCCGGACATGAACAAGGTGAACGTCAACGGCGGCGCGATCGCGCTGGGTCACCCGGTGGGCAGCACCGGCAGCCGGCTGATCACCACCGCCCTTCACGAGTTGGAGCGCACCGACCAGAGCACAGCCCTGATCACGATGTGCGCCGGCGGTGCGCTGTCGACGGGCACGATCATCGAGCGGATTTAGTGCCTGCCTCAGAGGACGAACGCATCGCCTCCGCGCAGGCGTACATCGATGCGCTGGTCAGTCACGACGCCGACAAGGTCCCATTCGCTCCGGGCTGTACCCGGATCGAGTTCGGGATCAAGACCGGGTTTTCGGGTAATCACCTGCGCCGCAGCCTGAATCGGGGACCGCAATACCGGGTCATCCGGGACACGACCGTGCCCGAGTTCACCGTTGAAGGCGACATGGTGCGGGCTCGGTTCGATCTGGTGACCAAACCGTCGATCGCCGGGCGGCGCGTCGGCGCCCACATCGACGAGACGTTTGTCATTCCCGCGACGGACGGCAAGATCCGCCACATCAAGGCGAGCGTCCGCCCCTATCTGATCAGGCCCTAGCAAGCACTCGCGGTAATAGGATGACCGCCATGCCGAAGTCACCGCCGAGCTATCTGAACAAGCCACATGCGGACTTCATCATCAAATGGATGTCGCGCTCGACCAGCTGGCTGTACAAGGTCACCGGGGGCAAACTCGGCGGCACATTCCGGAAGGCTCCCGTAGCGTTGCTGACGACGACAGGCCGCAAGACCGGTCAGCCGCGCGTCAATCCGCTGCTATACATGCGCGACGGCGACAAGGTGATCGTGGCCGCATCGAAGATCGGATCCGAGAAGAACCCGATGTGGTATCTCAACCTCAAGGCCAACCGGAAGGTGCAGGTTCAGATCAAGAACGAGGTGCTCGACCTGAACGCGCGCGACGCCAATGACGAAGAGCGAGAGCGGTATTGGCCGCCGTTGGTCCAGATGTACTCGGCGTACGAGGATTACCAGTCGTGGACCGACCGGGTGATCCCGTTGGTCGTTTGCGAGCCGTGAGCGCCGAGTACGACCTCCACTTCTATTTCGATCCGGTCTGCCCGTTCGCCTGGATGACGAGTAAGTGGGTGCGGATGGTGGCCGAACAACGTGATTACCGCGTGGATTGGCGATTCATCTCGCTGCGGATCCTCAATGCGAACGTGGACTATGCGACGCACTTTCCCGACCACTACGAGGACGAGCACACGTCGGGCTTGCGGCTGCTGCGGGTGTGCGCGCGGGTACGCGCCGAGCACGGTCGGTCCGCGGTCGGTCCGCTATACGAGGCGCTCGGCGCCCGGCTGTTCGACACCCCGCGCGACGGCCTTTCCTCCGCGGACTTGGGGACGCCGCGGGTGGCGGAGCCACTGCTGCGCGAGGTCGGACTGCCCGCCGATCTCGCCGACGCGCTCGACGACGCCGCCGTTGACGACGAGCTGCGCGCCGAGACCGAGGAGGCGCTCGCCTTGACGGGACGCGATGTCGGCACGCCGATCCTGCACTTCGAGCCACCCGGCGGCACGGCGTTCTTCGGCCCGGTGATCAGCCGGCTGCCCAGTGCCGACGACGCCGGCCGGCTGTGGGACCACGTCATCGCACTGGCGGGCTTTGGCGGTTTCGCGGAGCTCAAGCGCAGCCTGCGGGAGCGACCCCAGCTGGCCAGTTTCGGCCTCGACGCCGAATCGGTTGGTATCCAGGAGGATTGGCACGGCGGAAGCCGTCGCACCAAGAAATAGTTTGCGGCTCGCGCATCGCGGCAAGACAGTAGGACGTGACCCAGCGGCGATGGATTCGGAACTCGCGATTGCTCGCGCTGCTGCTGAAGTACTTCGCGCGCGCCCACATCTGGGCCTACCAGCGCACCAACGGCCGCCTGGGCGCCAAACTGCTGTGGTTCCCGGCGGCGCTGGTGACCACCACCGGTCGCAAGACCGGGCAACCGCGCACCACGCCGACACTGTATCTGCGTGACGGCGATCGTGTGGTGCTCCCGGCGTCGTTCGGCGGACGCTCCGAGCATCCGATGTGGTACCGCAATCTGCGGGCTAACCCCAAGGTGCACATCCAGATTCGCAGTGAACATCTCGATCTCTTGGCCCGCAATGCGACGGATGAGGAACGAAACCGCTACTGGCCCAAGTTGATCAAGATTTATCCGCCGTACCGCGGATACCGCGACGCGACCGACCGGGTGATCCCGCTAGTCGTCTGCGAGAACACGAAAGTGCCCGCCTCATGGCGGCGAAGTCGGTGAGAGAGCACCGACATTGTCGGCGCGAGCTGGGCAATTCATTGACCATTGGATTCGGTCGCTACCTGCGAATCGCGGCGCCGCAGCACCAGGTGAACCGCCACGGCCACCGCTAGCAGCCCCACCCCGACACCGATCGTCACCGGGTTCAGGTACAGCAGCAGCGCGGCAGCTGGCACACACAGCAACCGCTCCGGCCAGCCCGCCCGACGAATCAGCCAGCCACCCGTGACGACCGCGAGCGCCGCCACCGCCAGGGCGGCCACCACCGCCGTCCAGGCCATGTCGCCGAACGACCGCAACCCGAGCAACCCCTCGCCGTTGTCCGTCAGCACGAACGCGAACGGCACCAGGAACGCGGGCAGCGTGTATTTCCACGTCTGCCACATCGTGGCGATCACCCGGCCACCGGTGATGGCGGACGCGGCGACCGCGGCGAGCGCGGTCGGCGGCGTCACTTCCGAGAGCACCGCGAAGTAGAAGACGAACATCGCCGCCGCCGGGGCCACCACGCCGAGGTCCTGCAGGGCCGGGCCGATGATCACCCAGGCGATCACGAACGACGCGGTGACCGGCACTGCGAGCCCGAGGACGGAAACCGCCACCGCGGCGAACACCGCGGTGAAAACCAATACAGCCGTTGGGTTTTCGGTGATGGAGCGGGCGGTGTTGACCAGAATGGAGTTCAGCTGCAACCCCAATCCGGTTCTGGTGATCATCGCCGCGATCACGCCGGCCGCTGCGCACACCGCGGCCACTGCGAGGACACCGCGCACACCGCCCGCCAGCGCGCTGTACAGCCGCGGCGGGGTCAATCGATGTTCGCGGTCCAGGAACGACAGGACGACCTGCACCGCGGTCGCATACACCACCGCCCGCACCGCCGACACATCCATGGCGAGGAAGACGACGATCATCACCAGCGAGATCAGGTGATAGCCGAACCGTCCCAGCAGCCGCCAGGTCGATTCGGCAGTCACGTGGACCTCGCGGGTGGCGTATCGCCGGGCGTCGATCTCGACGGCCAGCAGGATGCCCAGGTAGTAGAGGATGGTCGGCACGATCGCCCACACCAGCACCGTCAGGTACGGAACGCCGAGATACTCCGCGATGATGAATGCCGCCGCTCCCAGCGTCGGCGGGGAGAGGATGGCACCGATTCCGGCGGCCGCGAGCATGCCCCCGGCGTTCTCACTCGGATAACCGGCACGGCGCAACACCGGCCACGTCACCGAGCCGAGGCTGACCGTGGTCGCCGTCCCGGAGCCCGAAACACTGCCGAGCAGGAACCCGGCCAGCGTGACCGTGCGGCCGGGGGCGGCCCGCGACCGCCGAAACGCGGCGAAGGAGAGGTCGATGAAGAACTTGCTGGCGCCGGACGCGTCGAGCACCGCGCCGTAGATGGTGAACAGCACGATGTAGGTCGCCGCGACGTCCAGCGGCACCCCGTAGAGGCCGGTCGACTGGATGAAGGATGCGCTGATGATCTGGTCCCAGTCCACACCGGCGTGCGCTATCGCCGCTCCCTGCGGCAGGTAGCCGCCGTAGTAGGCGTAGCCAAGCGCGAGTAGACACACGATGGGCAGCGCGGCACCGGTGGTCCGGCGGCAGGCCTCCAGCACGAGCAGCAGCACGATCGTCCCTGCGACGACATCGGCCATCGCAGGCGTACCCTGCCGGCTCAGGAATTCGTCGAAACCGCCTCCGCCATCACCGATTTCGAACGGCAGCACTGGATATAGGCACGCCGCCAACGCGACCGCGGCCAGCAGCCAGTCGACCGGCGTCGGGTTCTTTCGTGGCGCCGCGGTTTTGTGCCGACGCAGCCTCAGCCCGGAGCGATAGCACAACAGGGTCAACGGCAGCACCGCCGCCAGGAACAGGATCAAAGAGACCTGGTTGCCCTGCGCGAGCGGGAAGAACACCTGATACAGCGCGAACAGGCCGACCAGAACGCAACCGGCGGCAACGGCGTGACGTATCCAGCCAGTCAGCTCGCGGGCCGGTTTCTCCTCCTCAAAGGCGACCGCTGCCGCGACGTCTCCGACCGGCTGTGGCCGGCCGGTTCCGCTCTCGTTCTCGGTCAGCTGGCCGCGCCGAGGTCGTCGAGCGCCTTCTTCGCGCCTGGGTGCAACGGCACCGGGCTGGTTTGACGGGCCGTTTCCAGCGTGATGCCGTCGGCCGCCTTGCTGGCCTTCACCAAATCAGCCTTGTGCTCGAACAACGCCTTGGTGAGTACGCAGGCGGTGTTGCCGTCCATATCGTCTTTGACCAGAAGCACATTCGGCACTACGACCGTCGGGACATCCGCCGGGGTCTGATAGGTGTCGGCCGGGATGACGCCGCGCTCGTAGATCGGATTGATCTGCTTCAACTTGTCCAGGGTGCCGGTCACGTCGAGCAACTTGACCCTGTCGCGTTGACTGACGAACAGATCGGTGATGCCGCTGGTCGGCAGACCCCCGGACCAGAACATCGCGTCGATCGAACCATCCTTCATGGCCTCGACCGTCTTACCCAGTTCCGTCCGCTGCGCCTGGATGTCTTTTGCCGGATCGAGACCGGACGCGGTGAGCATCCGATTGGCGATCACCTCGGTGCCCGAGTTCGGCGCTCCGGTGGACACCCGCTTGCCGCGCATGTCGGCGATCGAGTTGATGCCCGTGTCGGTGCGGGCGATCACCTGGGTGTAGTTGGGGTACAACCGCGTCAGCGCCGCGATCGGTTGCTTCTCGGAGAACGACGCGGTGCCGTTGACCGCGTCGGCGGCCGTGTCGGCCAGCGAGAACGCGATCTGGTGGGTGCCCGCCACCAACTGCTGGATGTTCTGAAGTGAAGCCGACGTCTCGGCAGCGGTCGCCTTCAACTTCCCGCCGGTCGTCTTGTTAATCGCCTCGGCGTAAGCGCCGCCGAGCGTGTAGTAAACACCGGTGGTGTTCCCCGTTGCGATGCTCAGGCGCGCGTCAGCGGTCACTTCGCACGAGGTCGGCTCGGCCGCCGACCCGGCATTGTCGCCACCGCGCTGGCCGCCACACCCGGCCAGTAGCAACAAGATTGCGCCGACAAGAACAGAAAATCGTCGCTGTCTCATCGGTCCATCATGGGCCGACGCGGGCCGGTTCACCGGCGGTTTCGCTCGGAATTCGCCATGTGCGATGGATCTACCGACGTAATGTGTGCCAATGCCGACGCGGCGGGTCCTTGGTGTCGTCATCACAGCCGTCACGGCGGCCATCCTCTTCTTCGTATCCGCGCTTTCGGCGTGGGCCGCGGAGTCGATGACGTTGACCTTTGTGCGGCACGGAGAGTCAGAGGCCAACGCCGCGGGCGTGATCGACACCTCGGTGCCCGGCCCTCATCTCACCGAGCTGGGCCAACAACAGGCAGAGGCGGTGGCCGTAACGCTCGCCCCTAACGATTACGACGGCGTCTACGCGTCGTCGATGGTCAGGACTCAGGAGACGGCAGCGCCGCTGGCCGAGCTGCTGGGAGAGCCAGTCGTCGTACTGCCCGGTCTTCGGGAGATCGATGCCGGCGTGTTCGAGGGCCAGTCGGAGGATGAAGGCTTAGGACGCATTGGATACGCACTGGCGCCGGTCGCCTGGACGCTGGGAGCGCGCTTCGTGCCGGTTCTGGGGATCGACCGACGGGACTGACGGAAACGCCTTCGATGCCCGGGTGGACGACGCCGTCCAGACGATCTATGACAGCGGTGATCGGAATGCCGTGGTGTTCTCGCACGGCGGAACGATCATGTTCTGGGTGATGATGAACGTCGACAACCCCGATCTCGGGCTCCTTCTCAGCCACCCGCTGGGTAACACGGGGGTCGTCGTGGTCACCGGCAATCCCGAAGACGGCTGGACGCTCGAGAACTGGGACGGCGTGGAGGTTGCGGCGGAGCCGTCCCTGGTCACAAAGTTGTTCGTCGACGTCCGCGACGTCGTCACGGCGCCACAGACCGCCGCCTACCGGATTGGGCAGGCGTTCGCCACAGGGGATATCGGGGCGATCGCGGACGAAATTCGAGATGGCGTCGTCGACGTCGCGACGCAGGCCATCGAGTTCGGCCCCGGGGTAGTCGGCGATGTCGTCGACTCGTTGCGCGATTCGGTCCCGGCTCAATCGGACCAGCCGGTGCCGTCCAGCCAGGAGGCGGTCAACACGTCGAGCGTCGATATCGCACGCGCGAGAGGCGACGACGTCGAATCCAAGAAGGACTCAGCTGCTGAGCCAAAGAAGAAGTCGGAGGCCCGGAAAGCCGGCACCGCAACTGAAAAGTCGAATGGCGCAACGGATCTGACGGACGGCAACAAGGTGGAACCCGGCGAGACGGCCACACCCCCCAGCCGGGGCCATCAGCCCGCCGAGGTGGTCACGGAGATCGCCGAGGT
>JBKOYU010000535.1:0-6302 GCA_046725575.1 Actinomycetota bacterium
TATCACCCGAAGCACCCTGATGCGCGGTATCTCGCCAACGACGCGCCTGCCAGCGGCGAGGTCAGGCCACCGGCATGCTCCGCGGCATTTTCGCCGACCGGCATGCCGAGGACGCTAGCGCATTCACGTTGCAGTTGAGGCGACACCGATGTACGAGCGGCGCCCACGAAGCCGGCGTGTAACACCCGTGCTGGCCGCCGATTAGTCGCCGAATTAGCAGGCTTTAACCAGCAACGATGCGCACACCGGCGGCACCTAATCAGTCTCGACCCGCACATCGGTCAGCTGCAGCGACACCGTGGCCGGAAAGGGCAGCGAGCGGTTGCCCGGGCCGATCAGGAGGACCCACCGGCGAGTCGGAAACAGGAGCCCACCGGCCTGAACGTGATCGGCGCAATAATGAGCCGAGCGCGCCCAACGGCCGATCACCTCGGGGACGTAGTCGTGGCGTCGCAGGCGACCACCCGCGTCAACGTAGAAGGTCTGGCGGCGCGAATGGGTGTCCATGTCCGGCGGGAAGCTCGCGTCGAGGCGCCGCCATGTCCCTCCCCCCTCCGGCCATGTATCTCCATCGCTGACCTCGACCCCTTCACGAGTCAGGAGGTACGGGAACGTGAGGTAGTTCCACATGGCGTAGCCGGCGAAGTAGACGGAGTCCAGCGGGTCCCAGCGAAGGTTTCGGCGCATCCCCGCGCGGCCGAAGAACGCGGCCCGTGCCTCCGCGCGCGAGCTGAGGACCTCGCCGTCGTGACGTTCGATCCGCACCTTCCCGCCCTGGAAGACGCCGCGCTGCCCATCCCGCGGGAACGGATCGAAGACCGTCCGTGGCTCCTGGACATGCACCATGATGTGGGAGTCCGCAAAGCGGTTGCCCGGGACCCGGGTTCGGATCAGCAGCCCTCCCGCGCGCACGCGCGCGTGGACCGTCCGTGCCCGGCGCATCGCTCGAGCCCGTCGTGAGCCTCGAGCACCTCGTCCAGCAGGGCGGTCATCAGCTCACGCTATCTGCGCGTGATCATTCCGTACTGAAGACGGTCGATCTAACTGAGCACGAACGTGCACTACAGGTCCAAGACCTCGCCGGGTCGCGAGTAACAGGTCAGCGCGTTTCCGTCCGCCGGAGGCTCGACCGAGTCGAGTTCGGGGGCGACCGTTCCCGACAGCACCGCGGTTTCGCAGCTGTGGCACACGCTCGTGCGGCATGCCCACCGGGTCGGCACATCGCAGGTCCCGGCGAGCGCAAGCAGCGCCGCGAACTGGCCGAACAGGGAAAGGACCCGGCGACGTTCCCGATCGGCAAGCGGGTCTACTTGATCGTCGACGACGATGCGTCGCGGGCCCGCGAGCGCGTCGTGGCGGGGCTGCACCGCATCTACGGCCAGATGCCCGGTATCGAAGACGTGCCGGTGTCGGGCACGCCCGACGACGTCGTGCGCGGAATTCGCGAGGTCATCGACGCCGGCGCGCCGAGACGGTGTTGCTCAACCCGGTCGGGGAGAAAGTCGCCGAGGACCGCGAGCAGATGGAACGGCTTGCCGCAGAGGTGATTCCGCGGCTGTAGGCGTCGAACCTAGCTCGACAGCTCGATGACCGAGCCGCCCGCGGCGGTGATCGTCTCCCGCGCGGGGGCACGTGTCGCCACCCAGTCTTGCCGCCGCCGACCGAATGCCGTTGGGGCATAATGGGACTCACGCGGTGGGGAGCCGCTACGGCGTGAAGTCGTCGGCGAGAACACAGAAAGGCTCTCATCGTGAGCGCAATGTATACACACACGCGAGAATCAGCGGTGTTCTTACCGCCGCTAAGCCACAACCTCTACTCGAAACGCGGAATCGGAAGGTGCACAACCCGGTAAATGCGCCACTCATCGCCGCGGCAACGCTAAAGTACGGGCCGTCGGACGGAGTCCAGTGTGACCATCGCAGCCAACCGCGGCCATGCCGTCGGCGCGATCACTCGGGCCCGGGCTACGGGTGGCCCGCGCCCCGCATCGCGGCCTCGGTCCGGTTTCATTGCTTGTCCACGAAACACGCCTATTTGCACTGCATTTCACCGACGATGGCATGCCTAGGCCAGCGGTGCACCGCGTGGAAGCTTGACGGTGGAAACCCCTTAGTGGTCAGGGTGTCTCGTTTCTAGAGAAATGCGATCGATCACTTCCTGTCTCACTGGATCGCGAGATTTCTCGAAGTTCCGACGTGTGCTGGCTTACGGCGTCCGTTTGACGACTACTCGGTAGGTCACTTTGCCGTCCGTCGTCAGCCCGTCGACGCCCGCCATTCATGGAAGCCACGGTGTCAATAGTTTCGTGGCATTGCCGCGACGAGCGTCTGAACTTGGGCGCGGGTGAGTACGGTGATGCTGCCGTCTGCTAGGCCGAGGATGCGGTCGATCGCGAGTCCGTGAAGCCGGAACCTGGTTGTGAGTAGGTCGATGGCGTGAGCCCTCGCGGATTCGTCCGTGGCGTCGAGCACGTCGAGGATGTTCGAATTTGTGCGTGCGGCAAGGGCGTGGATCATGTCAGCCACGCCTTCGGGGTCGAATGTGTCGAAGATGCCTTCGGCCACCCCGTCGGATATCACCCGGGTCAGCACTGGCCGCACCAGCTCCTCCCCAATGGTGACGATTTGTCCGTACAGGTGCGCATTGCCGGGCCGCAGCAACGAAGGCATCGCCGCGAGCTGCTCCGGGACTCCCATCTTCGCCTTGATGTCAAAGCCAGCCTGCAACACGGCGTTGAGGCGCTCCAATGCATTGCCACCGCACGCGGCGAGGGCATCCTCGACCGCCGCGACCCCGTCGCGGGCGCTGCGTTCGGCGATAGCCGTGATCAGCGCGTCTTTTGACGGAAACCAGTGGTAGAAGGCGCCTTTGGAGACCCCGGCGTCGGCGATCACATCGTTGAGGCTGACATTGTCATATCCATGGCGCAGAAACAGCGCCAACGCGCGGTCGAGCATCTCGGCCCGGCGAATGTCTGGATGCTTAATCACCCGCGGCATTCGAGCGATCCTGGGTTGGGCTCGCCATGGCTTGTGGCGTGCGTGGTTCCGGTTTCCAGCCGACGTAGGTCAGATACAGCCCGGCCAGGGCGAGGCAGACAAACACCACCCATATCGCCGCGGTCGCACCCGAGCTGTAGACGGCGTTGCCGGCCGCGCTGTAGGCCTGCGGGACGGTCAGCAGCAGCACGCCGCGCGCCGCCATAACCCAGCCCACCACAGACACGATGATCGCCGCGGGGCTGCGCCAGTATTGGTGAAACGCGATGATGAGCAGGCCGAACATTAGAAGAATCGCGCCATATAGCCACGGCCACATGGGGTTGGCCTTGAATTCGGTAAACAGGGTTTGCATGTATGAGCCGCGCACCGCAACCGTGGTGGGCACGATCACAAAGAACGGGCCCAACGTGCGGGCGAACATGCGCGTCCGCATCTGCGACTGCTCTGATGTGCTCACTGCTTCTCCTCGGTGTCACTGTGCAGTCATTCGCCGCCCGAAACACACTATGCGACCAGCGGTCGGTATACAAGACCGCCAGTCGGTATAGCAACCCGCTGGTTCACACAAACAGTCTTGTCGACTGGATGGCTCCTCGACCGTCCGACCTCCAGGGACCGCCTGGCGTTACCGCGTTGATCCGGTGAAGCCGTCCGATGGTGTCCCACTTCTAGAGAAACGAGACACCCGTCCGTGAGGCCCTTCCCCGCCACGTAGCAGCAGGTCGCAGTGTCTCATTTCAAGGTGGCCCGGTGCGCAGGCCTACGGTCTGCGCCGCGGGAAGCAACTCGTCGTCGTTCGCCGAGCCACTCGGCGACGGCGATCGACCGCTCGGCGGCGCCGTCGTCGTCGGTGAGGGTGTCGGCGACGTACGCGCCCGCCTGAACCCGCACGGGACCGGGCTGCACGACAAGGGGCTGCCGGTGCGGCCGGTGCACCGGGTCACCGGGGCGATGTGGCTGGCCGCGGCCCGTACCCTGGAGCGGATGGCACCCCTCGGCGAACGCGCCGGGGTGACGTTCTGCCTGGAGAACCTCAACGCCGCCGTCGACCACCCCGGGGTGCCGTTCGCCCGAGCCGCCGACACCCTGGCCCTGGTCGAGGCGCTCGACCGGCCCGGGTCGGCCAGTCACGCTTCGAGCGCTGCGCGAGCACAAGTACAGCACCAGCGACTGCGCATGCGCCTTCGTCGTGGTCTCCGTTGCATTCTGGCCGAACCGAAGGTGTCGCAGGTAGTCGCCGCCGCCGCATCCCATTCGTACGTGGGCGAGAGGCGGAGAGGCGGAGAGGCGGATGATTACCGAACTACTCCGCCTCGACGTGCGGTTGAGGCCACGGCGCGCACGGCAACCGAGAATCGGCTCGTTGCAGGTCTGCTGTCGTCCGCTGTCCCTCGCAGCAGACGGAAGCGGCATGAAAGTAATCGACTACATCCCTCGGTCCGACGAATGGGCATATCGCTTCGGCGGCCACTCTGCCCCGGCTGTCGCTGAAGCCCGACGACTTGCGGCGGGCCGCCGCCGTGGACTGCGACGGACGCATTGCCCCGTGGACGCCGTCGCGAGGCAACGCCATGACGGCCGGCCGAGTGTGCTAGTCAGGTGTGGACCCCGTAACATATTGCAGCTCACCGTGTTTCGTGGATAAGCGTCATTATCCATGAAAGAGGTCGCCGTTTCGTCAGATGAATCAGCGGCGCCGGGCTCGTGGTGACGAACACATCGACCCTGCGGCCCCGGCGCGCCGTTGCCACCGAAGTCCATCTACCAAGGGTCGTTCCGTTGAACTACACAGTCGCCGTGGTGAGCAACGGCTACAACGCCTCGCAGCCAGCGGGCTCGCGGCGGTCGCGTTCACGGCTTGGGCAGCAGCACCTCGCACTCCAGACCGTCCGGGTCGCGGACGAAGATGCTCAACGCCCTGCCGAAGTCGTTTACGGTGCCGTCGCTGGCTCCTGCGTCGACCAGTCGGGCGCGGATCGTCTCGAAGGCCTCCGGCGACGCAGCGGCTAGGCCGACGTGATCAATGCGCCCGCGACCCCACATCGGAGTCTGGCGATCGGCCTCCGTGTCGCCTTCGATCACGAAGATGTTCAGCTGTGTGGCCGCGCCGATGTCGATCACGGTCATCGTCTGGCCCATGGTTGCGCGTAGGTCCAACGACTGCGTCGAACACCGTCTCATAGAACCGGCCGAGCCGATCGACGTCCTTGGAGATCCAAGCGATGTGGTTCACGCCGTCTAACCGGCGGTTTGACGATCCGGCCATCCTCATGTTCACCTCCGGGACGACCGGACAACCCAAAGGCGTGATCCTCACCCACGGCAATATCTGGTGGAACGGTGTCAACGTCGACTCCCGCCTCGGCACTCGCCGCGGTGATACCACCTTCGCCATCGCCCCGCTGTTCCACATCGGCGGACTCAACGCTTTGGCTCTGCGCGCGATCGTTCGCGGCGGCACCATGGTCATCCGCCGCAGCTTCGAGCCCATCGGTTTCCTCCGAGATCTCGTCGACTACCGGGTGAACTCTTTCTTCGCGGTGCCCGCCATGCTGGCGGCGCTCGCCCGAGTGCCGGGTGTCTTCACCACTGATCTGTCCAACGTGCACAGCGTTGTGGTAGCCGGTGCCCCGGTGCCCCCGTCGACTTATCGAGCAATACGCCAAGCACGGCATCGTGCTCCAGCAGGCGTGGGGTCTTACCGAAACCGCACCGTTCGCCACTCACCTACCTGCCGAGCACACTCTCACCAAACTCGGTTCGGCGGGAATTCCCATGCCTTACACCGAGATTCAGATCGTCGATCCTGCCTCCGGCCTTCCTGTCGGGCCGGGCGTGAACGGTGAGATCCTGGTGCGCGGTCCGAACGTCACACCCGGTTACTGGAACAACCCCGACGCCATTGTCGCCACGTTCGACGACGACGGCTGGTTCCGCTCCGCCGACGTCGGCTACCTCGACACCGACGGCTACCTCTACATCATCGACCGACTCAAGGATATGATCATCAGCGGCGGCGAGAACATCTACCCCGCCGAGGTAGAGCGTGCGCTCGCCGACCTACCGCTCGCCGACCTACCCGGTCTGGTCGACGTCGCAGTCGTCGGAGCGGCCGACGAACAGTGGGGCGAAACCGTTGTCGCCGTAGCCTGTCTCGCCGATGGCGACCGGGTGATGCGAGAGGAACGTCGAATTGCCGTCCGCATCCCACCCACCCGTCTGCTCGAGTCCGGCATGAACGCCGTTACCCACCAGGGCCGGCCGCCAAACTGACGAACAGGACGCGGACATGACGCG
>JBKOYU010000029.1:0-7320 GCA_046725575.1 Actinomycetota bacterium
TTGCGGGGCTGGACTTCTGGCGCGTGATCTCATGATCCCCGTCGTCGTGCTCGTGGTCGCCAAGGCGCCGGTGCCGGGGCAGGCGAAGACCCGGCTGGCGGCCAGCGTCGGTGATCAGGCCGCTGCCGACATCGCCGCCGCTGCGCTGCTGGACACCTTGGACGCGGTGGCCGACGCGCCGGTCGCTGCCCGGGTGGTGGCGCTGATGGGCGAGCTGGACGATGCCAGCTCGAGTGACGAGATCGCCGCCCGACTTGCAGATTTCACTGTGGTGCCGCAGCGAGGAGCCGGCTTCGCCGAGCGGCTGGCGAACGCGCACGTCGACGCCGCCGCGGCCGCCGTCGGGCTGCCGGTGCTGCAGATCGGAATGGACACGCCTCAGGTGACCGACGAACTGATCGGGGAGTGCGCACGCGAACTGATCGCTGCCGACGCGGTGCTCGGTCCCGCTCGCGACGGTGGTTGGTGGGTGCTCGGCGTCACCGATGCCACGATGGCGGACTGCCTGCGCACGATTCCGATGTCGCGATCCCACACCGGCGCTGTAACGCTGACGGCACTTGGCGACACTGGTGCAAACGTGAGCCTGGTTCCCATGCTGGCGGATGTGGACACCGTCGATGACATCGACATGGTCCGGCAGGAATGCGCGCCGGAGAGTCGGTTCGTGCGGGCCACCCGGGGTGTGTCTCATGCTCGGTAACCTCTACGACCGCGCGCTCGACGGCGAGCGCTGCTGGGTCCGTCACGAAGACGGCCGCGTTGACCGGCTGCCGGTGCGCAGCTGGCTCGGCGGCCGCCTGGCGGCGACATGAAGACCGTAACGTTGCGCGGCACGGCCGTCACTGCCCGCGTCGGTCTCGCCTTGGGTGTCGCGGTGGCGGTATGTTTCGTCACCGGGCTGATCAGTCACTTCATCCAGCACCCGCAGCCATGGTTCTTCTGGCCCACCCGGCCGATCTGGCTGTACCGCGTCACCCAGGGCCTGCATGTCATCTCGGGTATCGCGGCCATTCCGCTGATCGTCGTCAAGCTGTGGTCGGTGTGGCCAAAGCTGTTCGAGCGGCCCATCATCGGAGGACTGGTCCGTCAGATCGAGCGGCTGTCGATTCTGGTGTTGGTCGGGGCCATGCTGTTTCAGCTGTCGACTGGGTTGCTGAACATTGCGCAGTGGTATGCGTTCAAGTTCTTCTTCACCACCAGTCACTACGCGATGGCGTACGTGGCTGCGGGCGCGGTGCTGGTCCACATCGGGGTGAAGTTGCCGATCATCCGCCGCGCTTTGGAGGAGCCGGTCGATGACTCGCCCGTCCCTGTCGGGCCGACGCGGCGCACGGTGTTGCGCGGTACGTGGCTTGCGGTGGCGCTGGCCACCGTCGTCACGGCTGGCCAGACCATTCCGCTGCTGCGCAAGGTGTCGGTGCTCGCCCCGCGCTCAGGCCAAGGGCCGCAAGGGGTTCCGGTCAACCGGTCGGCGATCGCGGCGGGCGTGCTGCGCAGCGCGCGGTCACCGGAGTACCGGTTGACGGTGACGAACGGGTCGACGACGCGGGCATTCAGCATGGCCGACCTGCAGGCGATGCCGCAGGCGACGCAGCGTCTGCCGATCGCGTGTGTCGAAGGGTGGAGCGCCGACGCCGAGTGGACGGGTGTCGTGCTGGCCGAGCTCATGGCCGCAGTCGGCGGCTCACGCGACTCGGACGTGCGCATGATCTCGCTGGAGCCGCCGGGGCCGTACTCGCGGACGGTGCTGCCGGCGCGGCACGCCCGTGACGCCAAGACCTTGATCGCGCTGAAGCTCAACGGCCAAGCGCTGGATTTGGACCACGGGTATCCCTGCAGGCTGATCGCGCCGACCAGACCCGGTGTGTTGCAGACGAAATGGCTGGCGCGAATCGAGGTAGTGTCGTGAGGATCGCGCTCGTCGTACTCGGGGTCCTCCTTGGCGGATATGGCGCAGTGCTGCTGTGGGAGAACCCGCCCGTGATCATCATGCGGATCCTGGTGTGGGCGTTGGTCGGTGTGGTGCTGCACGACCTGGTGTTCGCGCCGGTATGTGTGGCGTTGGGCTTCGCAGGGCGACGGCTGATCCCAGGTAAGTGGTGGCCGCCCATCGCCATGGCCGCGTTCTGCAGCGTCGTGCTGGTCTTTCTGGCGGTCCCGGTGTACAGCAAGCCCGGTATGCGTCCGGACAACATGACCGTGCTGGACCGCAATTACCCACTGGGACTGTGGATTTCGCTCAGCGTCGTGTGGGCCTGTGTGCCGCTGTACTACCTGGCGGTGCGCCTGCGTCGCGGGGATACGCTCCTTCACGCTCCTAGCGTCGAGATTGACACCAGGGCTGTTGATGACCGTCGCGACGGGCGTAGCCACAGCCCTGACGTCAATCTCGGCGACAGCACGCAGCAGCTACCAGTTGGTCAGGATGAAGTGGTTGAGCAGGAGAGCCCCGATAACGTTGAGCGCCAGCCACCAGCGGTGTGACCGTGGCGGCAACAACGCCCCTGCGGCCGTCAGCCACACCGTGAATGGCAGCCAGATGCGTTCGGTCTCGGCCTTGCTCAGCATGGACAGATCCCCGAACACGATCGCCAGTAGCGCTACGAGCACCACAAGATGCAGGCCGGAGCGTCGCGTGATCGCCCCGATGTCGAAAGCGCGGCCGATGCCGGCCACGCTGCCGAGTCCGATCGCGCACACCACCGACGCGAAGTTCGCCCACGACCAGTACTGGAACGGCCGATCGTTGGCGATTCCTTGCCAGTAGCGTTCCTGCACCAGCGTGTAGCCGTCGAACCACCAGAACCCCGCGGCCGCGAACACGCCGACGACGACCAGCGCGGCAAGCGCCGCTGGAACAAGGGCGCCGAGGGCAGCCCGCCAGTCCACCGCCGCGATCAGCACTGCCACCGCAGGCAGCGCCATCAGCGCGAGACCGTAGTTCAAGAAGATGCCCCATCCGAGCAAGAGCCCAGAGCCCACTGCCGCCACGACCGGCCACCGCACCATACGCCGGGCGGCCAACGCCACCAGCGCGATGCCCCACGCGGCCACGCCCGCGAAGTAGCCGTCGGCGGACACCGCGACCCAGATGGCCGTCGGCGCCACCGCGACGAACGGCGCCGCCAACCGCGCCACACCGTCGTCCGCCAAGGCGCGGACCGCCACCACGATCGCGGCCGCGGCGCTGGACCCGACCAGCAGACACAGCAGTCCCGCCCACGCGCCGCCATCCAGCCCGATGCGGTCGAGCCAGACGAACGTCAGCAGCGTCCCCGGCGGATGGCCCGACACGTGCGTGATCCACGAATTCGGTTGGAAACCAGGGATTCTGCTGGCGAACGTGCGCACCGCATCGGAAATGTCGGTGACGGTGGGCACCTGGCGCAGGTATTCGTGACGCGCGGTGAGCCGGCCGGCGAAGCCACGCTGCCAGCCGTCGATCATGGCCAGTGAGAACGCCCAGGCGCACGCGGTGGCCCAAGCGACCCATGGCAGGGCCCGCCACGGGAGGCACCCCGCGACCGCCTGCGCCCACAGCACGGCTGCAATGCCGATCACGATGGCCGGGACTGTGCCCCAGCCGACGTGGGCGTTCCACCACCCGAAGATGGGCGCCGTGTCGGCGAAGCTGTAGAGCCGTGCCCGCGAGGCGTTGATCAGCGGTGTGACGATTCCGAGGTGCAGATGCGGCACGACGAACGCCGCGACCACCAGGAGCACGCCGACGGTGACCGCCACCGCCTCCCTGCGACCGATCCGCACGCCCGCCAGCCTATTGCCCGTGCCGGCGGTTCCGGCTGACGATTGGGTGACCATCGATCCGTACCGTTCGTTCCATAACGGCGTAGCCTGGGGACATGCCTCGTCCCCGCACGTTCGATGAAAGCGATGTGGTCGCCGCCGCTCGCGGCGAGTTCTGGTCGCGCGGGTATGCCGCGACGTCGGTCGACGACCTGACGTCCGTGACAGGCCTGGGAAAGGGCAGCCTGTACGGGGCATTCGGGGACAAGCACAAACTGTTTCTGCGTGCGCTCGACGACTACATCGGAACCGCGCTGGGCGGTGTTCGCGCCCAACTTCGCGATCCAAAGTACGGCGCGTACGACCGTCTAGCGCGGCACATCCGCGCGCAGGCGAGGGAGATCGCCGCAGACAAGTCACGCCGCGGTTGCATGATGGCCAAGAGCGCCGCCGAACTGAGCGCCACCGATGAGACCGTGGAACGGGCGGTTGAGCATGCCTACGCAACATGGACCACCGAACTCGCCAACTGCATCAAAGAGGCGCAGCGCGATGGAACGATCGACAAGAAGCAGAATCCGCAGGCGCTGGCCACAGCCCTGCTGGCCTTTATGCGGGGACAGGAAGCACTGCACAAGGGCGGCGTGAAGGCCGCACAGCTGAAGGCGTCGGCCGAGCAGATGATCGCGCTGATCTCGACCGGCCCGAATTAACATGGAATAGAAGCGCCGAGCCGTACGTCGCAGTTCTTGGCCGAATGGTCCAGAACTATCGAAAGGCATGACCATGGCACTTCTTGGAGAACTGGCGGCGCCGGCTGATGACCATCGGCCACGATCCGCTGAAGCCGCCGCGCTAACCGAATCGCGCTGCAAGTTCGCGCCGGTCGACCTTGCCGATGCCGCGGCGGGGCAGCTCGTCAACGAGATGGATCTCTCGCGGTGCGGCCGTCGACGACAGCGTTGAGGCGACGTGCGCGCGCAGCTCGGCCAACGTAGGTGGGGCACACCCGGGTGCGACCACGACCGCCGCGACCACTCGCTGGCCCAGTCGTTCGTCCGCGACGCCGAACACCGCGGACTCGGCCACCGCGGGATGGGTCGCCAACGCCGCCTCCACCAACTGCGGAAGCACCGTCAACGCGCCGGTGCTAATCGCATCGTCGACGCGGCCTAGCACCCGCAACCCACCCGAATCATCAAGGATGCCAATGTCGTCCGTGCGAAACCAGCCCGGCTCCGCGAACGGATCCGGCTGCACCGGATTGCGGTAACCCTTCGCCAGTGTCGCGCCGCCGAGCACCACCCGGCCTTGGTTTGATGTCGCCGACCTTTCGGCTCCGTCGTCGATGCGCACCCGGACCCCGTCGAGCGGAAGGCCGTCGTATACACAACCGCCCGCGGTCTCGCTCATCCCGTACGTTCGCACTACCGAAATCCCTGCCGCCGAAGCCCTTTCGGCGAGGCCGTCCGGCATCGGCCCGCCGCCGATCAGCACCGCGTCGAGCGACGCCAGCGCCGCTGCGGCTGCTGGGTCCTGCAGCGCCTTGTCCAATTGTGCCGCCACCAGCGACGCATACCGGCGGCCCGACCCCAATGACGCGAGAGCGGAGGCTAATTCGGCCCCGTCGAACCCAGCGTCCACAGCGACCGGCGTCGTACCCGCGATCACGCTGCGCACCAGCACCTGCAGCCCGGCGATGTGATAGGCGGGCAGCGCGAGCAGCCACCGTCCAGGACCGCCCAGCCTGCGATGCGTGGCTTCGGCGCTGGCGGTCAACGCTGAAGCGGTGAGCATCGCACCCTTGGGCACGCCCGTCGTACCCGATGTCGAAACCACCACGGCGACGTCGTCGTCGATCGGCTCGCCTGCTCGCAATGACGTTGTCAGCAGCGAAGTTTGGCGCGCGTCATCGGCCGGCACCGGCAGTACCGCCCCGGCTCCGCCCAGCACGTCCGCCAACAGCGGCAGCAGCGAGAGCGCTGGCGCACCTGACGGGACCGCGACGGGGCGTAGGACGGCTATTCCGTCTCCTCGGCGTCGCGCTGATCGTCGAGCGGCCAGCCCTTGGCGGCCAAGCGGTTTCGCACCCGCTCGATGTCAGCCGGGTCGGGCAGCTCGTCGGTGAGCTGGGTGATCAGCACGCCGATGTCCAACTCATCGAACTCGCCGCGGTCCATCAATTCCTTCGCGATGGTCTTCACCTCGTCGTCGGTGAGCCGCGGCTTGAGGAGCGCGAACAGCGGGACCCGATCCGGGCCCGGCACCCCCTCGGGATAGCCCGCGGTAATCCACGCGACGATCTTGGCGAGAAACTTGGTCACAGTGTCAACTCCCCACGGAAGGCCCGGCGGCCTCGGTTCCCTTGACGGATCGATGGTAGTTCCGTAGAAAGCATTTTCAAGGTTCTCGTTGTGGGACTGATCCTCGGCGCCGGCCTGCCCGCGATCTTCGCCGGTGGACTGGTGGCGTACTCGAACGGGGCGGGCGGCCAACAAGCCGACGGCACCGTGCAGGCACCCAACGTCGGGATGAAGATCCTTGGCATAGCGGCGTTCGTATTCGTCGGTTGGGTGATCCTCACCGCGGTGGCCTGGATCACCAGGGCGACGATCATCCACCATTTCGGCTTCGATCCGTTCCCCATGGTCCCCAAGAAGTGAGCTGAAACCACATGACTGAGAATCACACTGTCCTGGACAACGTGCTGGGGTGGCTGCACGAGGGCTACCCGGAAGGCGTTCCGCAGAAGGACTACTTCCCGCTGCTCGCGCTGCTGAAGAGGTCGCTGACCGAGGAGGAGGAGGAGGTCGTCAAGGCGGCCCAGTCCATCCTCAAGGCGAGCGACTCCGACTCGGTGACCGAAGACGAGATCCGCGAGGCTGTGCACGCGGTGATCGAAAAGGAACCGAACCCCGAGGAGATCCACCAGGTCGCCTCGCGGTTGGCCTCCGTCGGTTGGCCATTGGCGTCGCCGGCTCGCTGAACCACCTCCGTCTGACGGTCCTCAGCTCTGGCGAGCGGGGGGCCGTCAGCGTCTGGTGTCGCGCCGAAGTGGGTGGGTTTCGGGCACCTGCACGAAGATCAGCAGGACCCCGTCGGGATCGACGACGTGCATCTCGTGTAGGCCCCACGGTTCTTGCTTTGCCTCGCGGGCGATCTCGACGCCGCGGCCCCTGAGCTCCTCCTCGGTGGCGTACACGTCGCGGACCTGAAGCCACATCGTGCCGCCCGCGCATGGCGTGCCGTGGCCGGCGAGTTCGATCAGCGACTGGCCCGCATAAAACACGGTGCCTGCGCCGTACTCGCGGGCGATCGCCAGACCGAGCTGGTCGCGGTAGAACTCGACCGAGCGGGGGTAGTCGACCGGCCGAATGAGCATCCGGCTGGCCAGGATCTCCATAAATGCGTGTCTATCACGTCAGGTCAGCCGATCCGACGCCCGACACCCTCCCAGTAGGGTTCGCGCAGCGTGCGCTTGAGCAGCTTGCCACTCGGTGTTTCGATCAATCTTTGGGCTGGACCCGCTGCCGCTCCATGATCGCGTCGATGGCATTGGGCGCGACGCTGTTG
>JBKOYU010000959.1:0-6604 GCA_046725575.1 Actinomycetota bacterium
GGTGATCTCGATCGCCTCGGCGTGACCCGGGTGGTTGCGGTAGGTCGCGTTCGCGTTCTCACCGCCGGTGTAGCCGACGCGGGTGGATACCACGCCGGGCTGCTTGCGGATCAGGTCCTGCATGCCCCAGAAGCAGCCGCCAGCCAGGACAGCCTTCTTGTATTCGGTCACGCTTAATCCTCCTCCGAAGCCGACTTCACGAACAAAGTCTTGTATTGCCCCTATCCTTCCGCCTCGAGGTCGTCGAGGTGGATGAACCGCAGCGCCGCCGAGTTGATGCCGTTCTTCTGCGTCACGTAGTACTGGTCGGGCGAAAGCGCGTCGACCGCGGCAGGATTCTTGTTGTATTGCTGCGCCATAGTGCCTTTATAACCGCGTGGCGCGCCTAGTTAATCCGCCTTCGTCGCTACCGTAAATACATGCGCGCAGTCGCAGTCGTTCTCGCCGCCGGCCTGGCTCTTGCGCTGTGGGGTGCGCCCGCAGCGTCGGCGGAGCCGACTGCGCCACCCGAGGTGCCGGATGCCGAAGGCGTCGTCTTCACCGACAACCCGTCGATCGTCGATCCGCGTCCGATGCCGGTCGAGTCGTGGAGTCGCGTCGGCAACGATCGAGCCGTGGCGGTGCATTTCACGACCGGCACACCCGCGTGCAATGGGGTGCACGCCACTACCCGGGAGACTGCGGACTCCGTCACCGTCGACCTGAAAGGCGGCTCGCTGCCCGCGTCCGCCGGCCGCATGTGCATCATGGTCGCGGTGACCGGTACGCTCGTCGTGCCGCTGCAAAGCCCGCTCGGCGACCGGCAGGTGCTCAGCCTGGCGTAAGAGTTGACCTGTGGTGGGTCACGCAGCGCCAATCAGCTTGGGGGCTGGTTGTTTTCGGCTGGGCCCGCGACGATGTCACGGTCACCGTGTAACCCGCAGTGTGGGCAGTCATGGGTGCGCTGGGCGAGGGATTTCGGCACCCGCGCCCCGCACAGGCAATGCTGGGACAGCGCGGTGGATCGGGTGCCGGCACGAGACAGCATGCCGCCGGTGGCTTCGCATTCGCGTTTGAGCGCGGCCACCAGCATGCCGGGGCTAAACAGAGCAATCCTCCACAGGCGCGCCCAGGTGGAAATCGAACAGTCCTCGACGGTGATGGTGTTGCCGTGGGTGGAAACGATCCGCGCCGCGACCTCCGCGCACGTGTCCGTTTGGCCTGACTGGCCCGACGGGCCTCGGTGGCGTGATCGGCGCGGATGCGCCGATAGCTGCGGGAAAGCCGGTCGTGGCGGTAGCCGCGCAGCGGCACCCCATCGGTGTGGGCCGCCCGGGGCCCTCTCGGGTTGGTGACCTGCTTGGGTGGCAGGCCGGCTGTGGCGCGGCGGGCCGCACGCTCCCGCTGGCGCTGCGACGGGCCGTACTGGCCAGCATTGGTGTTGCGCCGGGAGCGATCCATGGCGCGCTGGCGAACCCGCGCCCGCGTGCCCGCCCGCGCCGCGGCCTGCTGCTGGGCGGCGTCACAGGAGATCTGCTCGAGAGCCAACTGCTCAGGATGCTCGCCGGGAAAGGAGGCCAGCGCCAGGTTCGACACATTCGCATCGACCCCCGCGCACCGGCCGGCCGGTATCTCGGTGCGCCGAGATCGTGTGGCCGGCGCCTGGTAGCCGGCCTGATGGATAAGCAAATGCGCGTAATAGCGCCAACCGCCGGGTGCTTTACGGTCCCGGACACGCACCAGGTCGATCTTGTGCCACACCTCCGGGTCGGCCAGGAAATGGGCCAGGTGCGCCCACTGGCCCGCTCCTTGAGGTAGCCGGACCGGCAACACCACATCGCCGCCCGGCAGCCCGGTGAAGACCACCACCAACGCGCCGGTGTGGTCAGTCCACCGGCCCGACGCGGGCCGCAGCGGGGCCGCCAGCCGAGCGGGCTGGGCCAGGATCGAGGTCCCGGCCGGGCGGGCGGCTGCCGCCGCCGCCTTGCTCACCGACGCGGGCATCTCCGGGTGCCGGTAGGCCTGCAGGTGTCCGTCCAATGTTCCGACCAGCCGCCAGGTTTCCCACACCGGCGTGGTCTTCGTGTGCGACCGCGCCCGACCCGGAATCCGGGTGAACTCCCGCCACGACCCGATGCGCGGCGCACCGTGGCGGCGGCCCGACGAGTCGGCGAACAGATGCCGATCCACCGTCTCCCACACTTCATCGGCCACATGCAGCCCGACCGCCTTGGTCAGGTGATCACGCATCCACCCGCTGGCCTCAATATGGCCTTTTGCCGCAGCCTCGATGCCCTTGCGGGACAACCAACCGGTCCCGCAGTCCTTTCGGATCGGCGGCGCGTTCACGGCTGGCGCCCCGATACGCCCGACAACGATGCTGGGCGTCGCGCTGCAGGGCCCGGCGCAGCCGAAACACCGCCGCCCATTCCCGCTCCACCCGCCGACGAACCATCGGGTCGTTGACATCGAGTTCCAGGGGGATTACCGACACCGGCCCGTCGTGTCTGAAGTTCGGGGCCTTGGACTTACCGCGTCGCCGCCGTACCACGTCACCGCTGGTCACGGTGGTGGTGTCGGTGGACCCGGTTGACATAGCCACCATGAAACCAACACCCACCGACATCGACTCGCCTCGGCGACGGCGGAAATCGCGGCATCACATCAATCTCCACTCGCGAAGCGACCAGTCCGGCCGGACCACCCGCGACGACCACTACGGGGCGCACCGCTAGGTTCGGGCCGCGTCCAACACGTCATCGCCAGGCGCAAGGACTGCGAATACTGCGGCTATGCCGCCGCGCCGCCATCACCCACAGTGCCGACGTCATCGCCGGACCCTGAAATCTCAAGACCCGCAATCAAAGCGGGTCAGCCTGGCCTAGCGCCCGAGCGGACCTTGTCAACGATCCCGACGATCGCGCCGGCGACGACTTGTGGCTGGTAAAGCATCATGTTGTGCCCGCTGCCGGCAACAATCACGTTGTCCGCCCAGAGGGTCTCGGCCAGCAGGCTGTTCGCGCGGTGAATCTGGAACTTGGTGTAGTTCTGCGGCGTCAGGTCTGCGGGCGGCGGGAACTTGTCGGAGCTGAGCACGACCGCAGGCACCCTCGGCAACGGCGGCGCCGCCTTGATACGTGCGAACGCGTCGTCGGCAAGATAGCCCTCACCGTCGGCCTCGGGCGTCGGTGCTCGCGCCGCCCGGTCGAACTCGGCGTCTTGATCGGGTCTGCCCAGTCTCGGTAGGAATTCCGACGTTGGGTCCACAAACACGAGGCCACTGACCAACCCGGGGTGGGTCCGGGCGAGCAGGTCGGCGATGAGCCCGCCATACGAATGTGCCGTGACCACCATCGGTGTCGAAAGATCTGCCGCCGCAATGAGTTTCACCACGTCATCGACGTCCTGCTGGACGGTGTGCGGTTGCGGGACGGGCGTGGAGCGATCCGAGCCGTCCGGGCGGGTGTTGGGTCGGTCATAGGCGCAGACGCGAGTCGTCTTCGCGACGGTGGGTTGAGTGGCTGTCGCGCTCGGCTGCAGGTTGGCCTGGCCGATGATGTCGTAGGGCGATGACCGGATCGGGTCGTCGGCGGGCACGACAGCGTTCCACACCTCGGCGTAACTGCCCTTGCCGGGAACGATGAAGACCGTCGGCGATCCGTCGCCCTGGCAGGTCAGGAACACGTGGTGGCCATCGCCGATGTCGACCAGCCCGGCGAAGTTCGCTTCGTGCGGTTTCGACGCGCAACCGGCGACGACAGCGAGCGCGAAGACAAGCCCGAGCAGGGCCTTCACCTGTCTGACGATACGACCGGCGCTCGACAAACGTAGGTAGAACGTGTTCTAGTTCTGGGTGTGACGAGCGAGACGTTCACCCGCGACGAGCTGGCCGCGGCGTTCGAGAAATTCGAGGCGACGGTCGACCGGGCCGCGCAGACCCGCGACTGGGATCCCTGGGTTGAGCAGTACACACCCGACGTGACGTACGTCGAGCACGCCGCCGGCACGATGTACTGCCGCGAAGAGGTGCGGGCCTGGATCTGGAAGACGATGGAGACCTTTCCCGGCAGCTCCATGCCGTCGTTCCCGTCGCTGTGGTCGGTGATCGACGAGTCGACCGGCCGGATCATCTGCGAGTTGGACAACCCGATGCGCGACCCGGGTGACGGCACCATCATCAGCGCCACCAACATCTCGATTCTCACCTACGCCGGCGACGGCCAGTGGTGCCGCCAGGAGGACATCTACAACCCGTTGCGGTTCGGCTCCGCGACGAGGAAGTGGTGTCGCAAGGCCCAGGAGCTGCGGACGCTTCCCGACGAGGCGGCGGCGTGGATGCGCCAGTTCGGAGATGCCAAGTGAGCGCGAAACTGGTCATCGGTGCCAACGGATTCCTGGGCTTGCACGTCACCCGGCAGCTGGTAGCCCACGGGCATGAGGTCCGGGCGATGGTGCGGCCGAACGCCATGACGATCGGCATCGACGAATTGTCAGTCACAAGGTTCCACGGCGACATCTGGGATAACGACACGCTGCGCGAGGCGATGGCCGGCGTCGATGACGTGTACTACTGCGTGGTCGACACGCGCGGCTGGCTGCGTGATCCCGCACCGCTGTTCCGAACGAATGTGGATGGCACCCGCAACGTGCTGGAGATCGCGAAAGACGCTGGTCTGCAACGGTTCATCTACACGAGCAGCTACGTCACTGTCGGGCGCCGCCGCGGCCACCGTGCCAGCGAGGACGACATCATCGTTGACCGAGGGCTCACGCCGTACGTCCGATCCCGGGTGCACGCGGAGAACATCGTGCTGCAGTACGCGAAGGAGCACGGCTTGCCCGCCGTTGCCCTGTGCGTGTCGACGACATACGGAAGCGGTGACTGGGGCCGCACCCCGCACGGCGCGATCATCGCGGGCGCGGCGTTCGGCAAGTTGCCGTTCGTGATGAGCGGCATCGAACTGGAGGCGGTCGGCGTCGACGAAGCGGCGCGCGCCATGATCCTGGCAGCCGAGCGTGGCCGCATCGGGGAGCGGTACCTGATCTCGGAAAAGATGATCAGCAACGCCGACGTCGTGAGGATCGCGGCAGAGGCGGCCGGAGTTCCCCCTCCCACCAGGGCAATTCCGATGCCCGTGTCGTATGCGTTGGCGACGGCCGGCAGCATCAAGGCGAAGCTGCGCGGCACCGACGAGCGTCTCTCGCTCGGCTCGCTGCGGCTCATGCGCGCAGAGGCTCCCGTGGATCACGGCAAGGCGGTACGCGAATTGGGTTGGGAGCCAAGGCCCGTTGAGGAATCGATCCGCGAAGCCGCCAAGTTCTGGGTGGGCCTGCGCGACGCCAAACGAAAGAGTAAGACGGCCTAGGCGAGTTTGAACAACGCCATCGCGTTCGCATCGAGGATGGCGTGGGCCTCTCCGGGGTCGGCGACGTCCATGACGTAGTCGACGGCCCGCACGAATGTGTCGCCGTCCTCATACGGGAAATCGGTGCCCAACAGGATGCGATCTGCGCCGAACGAGTCGATGGCGCAGCGCAATGCCGGTGGATGGCGGTGGCTGACGGTGTCGTACCACATGCGCCGGACGGCGTGACTTGGCTTTTCGGGTGTATCCGGCGCTTCCCATGCGACGTGGTCGTCAGCGCGAAGGGGGATCATCGGTAGCGCACCGCCCAGATGCGAACAGATGATCTTCACCGCGGGATAACGCTGCAGATGGCCGGACGTGATCAGCTGCATGGCAGCGATGGTGTCCTCGAACGGTGCGCCCACCATCCACGTGATGTGGTGCTCGCTGACCAGTGGCGAGCACGCGGCGTTGCCAGCTGGATGCAGATACAGGATCGCGCCTCGGTGATCGAGCTCGGCGAAGACAGGCTCGATTTCGGGATCGGTTATGGCTCGATCGAGAATGCTGGTGTTCATCGTCAGCCCGACCATTCCTAATTCGTCGATGGCCCTGGATATTTCGGTTATCGCGGCGTCGATGTGCGGCATCGGCGTGGCGGCGTACGCGCGGAAACGATCCGGATGCGCCGACACCAACGCCGCATACTCGTCATTCACGTAGCGCGCAGCCGCCACGGCCCCGTCGACGTCCGCGCTGTACGGCAACTGCGGCGCGGCCGACAGCACTTGGATGTCGATGCCGGCGCGGTCCATTAGCCGCAGCCGCGCGTCGAGTTCAGCGCCGCCACCGGCTCCGATTCCGCGTTGACTGGCGGTATCGGATCTGCCCAGGTCGACCAGCATGTCAAGATAGGGATCGGTCCAGTAGTGCGCGTGCACGTCGATACGCATGTCTGTCAACGGTATTCGTTGAACGCCACGCCGATGAGCGTTTAGGGGATTCCCTCCATGATCTCTGCAGGACTAGCCTCGGATTCTGTGACCGAGAAACTTCACGTCGACCTGTCCGGCGCCCCGCAGACCATGCTTGCCACCTTTTATGCCAAGGCGCTGGATGCCGACCTCGACAGGCCGATCCTGGGCGACCGGTTTGCGAAGGAGATCGTCGACCGCATCGACTACGACTGGAAAAAGACCGCGATCAGGGCGGCGAACTCGCCGGCGGTGACGACCCGCTCCGCGCACTTCGACCGCTGGTCACGCCAGTTCCTCGCC
>JBKOYU010000855.1:0-2315 GCA_046725575.1 Actinomycetota bacterium
GGTCAATGACACTCTGGTGCCTTCGACGCTGACGTCGACCGGTTTGGCCGGCAGCGCCCGGGTGATGTCGGACAACAGCCGACCGGAGACCAAAACGCTTCCAGGAGAGGCGATTTCAGCCGCGACCTGCACCTCGGCCGACACTTCGTAGTCGAAACCGGAGATCGTCAGCCCGTCGTCAGTGCCGGTAAGCAATACGCCGGCGAGGACCGGCACGGTGGGTCTTGTAGGCAAATTCCTGGCAACCCAGGCCACGGCGTCGGCGAAGTCTTCGCGCACTAAGCGGAACTTCAAATCGGTGAGACCAACAGTTGTCGTCGCCACGTCCATTGCGTCCCTTCGATACACACCACAACAAGGTCTAACCAGCGTTTTCTCGGTGTCTCACCACGCGTCTCCCCGATGCGTACCGACAACCGTAACGGCTGTCGATGAACCACCGTAGAGCTTTCCGGCTCAACTTGAAGGCTAATCGATCGGGGTGACATCAAGCGTCGCAACTGGCTTTGCGCGGAGTCGATCGATGTGTCCCCAGGTGGCTTCTTCGAAGAAGAAACTTCGGAGATATACGAGCAACAGTAATAGGGCCTGTGGACATTGGGGATAAACCATTGTCGGCCCAGCGTGGCGAGTGTGTCGGAGTGTGAGTGGATTGTGGACAGTCGGCCGCCGCGATCGGGCGGACTGTGGACTTCGGGCGCGTTGTGAACGAGGCGCCCGGTAATCCGAAGGTTGGCCGCAAGCTGTCCACACCGGCATCCACACCGCAGAGCTGTGACAAGTGATACCGACGGGGCCAAAGTTTTTTCAAGAATTTTCGGTGGAACGGCCCGAGCGCACGGTTGTTGACACATGCACACTCGCCGCTTGCGTACAACAAGCGGTCGACGAACAGAACGGTCAGCGCTTGGAGCGCTGGCGGATTCGAGTGGTGAGTTCCTTGACGTGATCGAACACCTCGCGGCGTTCGGCCATCTCGCCGCGGATCTTCTTCTCGGCATACATCACCGTGGTGTGATCGCGGCCGAACGCCTGGCCGATCTTCGGTAGCGAGAGATCGGTGAGTTCGCGGCACAGATACATGGCGATCTGGCGGGACTGCGCGAGTGCCCGTGTCTTGCCCGGCCCGCGGAGCTCCTCGACGGTGGTTTCGAAGTATTCGGCGGTGGCGGCCATGATCGCGGCGGTGCTGATCTGCATGGTGGTGGCATCGGCGATCAGGTCCCGCAGCACGATCTCGGCCAACGATTTGTCGATCGGCGTCTTGTTCAGTGATGCGAATGCGGTGACGCGGATGAGCGCGCCTTCCAGTTCGCGGATGTTGCGCTCGATGCTGCTGGCGATGAGCTCGAGCACATCGCCGGGCACGTCGAGCCGATCCATTTGCGCCTTCTTCCGAAGAATCGCAATACGGGTCTCGAGCTCGGGTGGCTGCACGTCGGTGATCAACCCCCACTCGAACCGCGTGCGTAGTCGGTCTTCGAGCGTGGCCAGCTGTTTGGGCGGCCGGTCGGAGGAGATGACGATCTGCTTGTTGGCGTTGTGCAACGTGTTGAACGTGTGGAAGAACTCCTCCTGGATGCCTTCCTTGCCCTCGATGAACTGGATGTCGTCGACAAGCAGCACATCGATGTCGCGGTAGCTGCGTTTGAACGACGCCTTGCGGTCGTCGCGCAGGGAGTTGATGAAGTCGTTGGTGAACTCTTCGGTTGATACGTACTTGACACGCATGCCCGGGAACAGCCGTTGGGCGTAGTTGCCGGCGGCGTGCAAGAGGTGGGTCTTGCCGAGGCCGGACTCACCCCAAATGAACAAAGGGTTGTAGGCCCGCGCGGGTGCCTCAGCAATCGCGAGGGTCGCGGCGTGAGCGAACCTGTTGGAGGCGCCGATGACGAACGTATCGAACGTGTAGCGACGGTTCAGATTGACTGCGGTGGGCTCGCCGGAAGGCGTGTTCTGCGGTCGGTTCGAGAAGTAGGTGGGCCAGCTTTCTTCGGCACTCGCGAGAGCCTCGGAGTCCTCGTCGATTTCGTCAGGTTCTGTGCTGGCGGGGTTGGCGGTGAACCCGTTCAGACCGGGGTCGTCGGAAGCGGGGGCGGCGATGCGGACACCGAGCTCGACCCGCTGGCCGAGCTGACGGCTGAGCGCGGTGATGATCGGTTCACGCAGGTGGCGTTCGATCTCGTTTTGCACAAAGGGCGTCGGCCCCGACAGCAGGGCAAACCCCTCGGTGATGACCAGCGGGTGGACGAGCTGCAACCTGGGTCTGGGCGGGGGTGTCAGGGGGGGGGGGCTGGAGTCGGGGGATGGGGGGG
>JBKOYU010000825.1:0-4122 GCA_046725575.1 Actinomycetota bacterium
GCCTGAACCTGATGGACAGCATCGCCCAGAGCATCACCCTGCCGTCGCTGGGAAAGATCAGCAAGCGGTGGGTGGTCAATCAGCATGAGGAAGCCGGTGTCGGTGAGCGGTTCCGCGCCTCGATGCGGATCAAGGCGTCCACCGTGTCCGCTGTGACGGGCAAGCTCTCCGGCGGCAACCAGCAGAAGGTCGTGCTGAGCAAGTGGCTGTTCACCGATCCCGACGTGCTCATTCTTGATGAGCCGACACGCGGCATCGATGTCGGCGCCAAGTACGAGATCTACACGATCATCAACGAACTCGCCGCGCGCGGTAAGGCCGTGCTGGTGATCTCGTCGGAATTGCCGGAGCTACTGGGTATTTGCGACCGCATCTATGCCCTTAGCCAGGGTCGCCTCACCGGCGAAGTGGGACAGGCCGATGCGACGCAGGAGACGCTCATGCGGTACATGTTGACGTCCTCCCCTGGCTGACGCCGGGGGATTCCAACCCGACCCACTACCTATGCGGCAGGAGACCAGAGTTGAGGTTCACGGTTCGCAGACCGGCTAGCGCCGAGGTCTTCCCGTGCTGTCACCGCCCGTCCGGCGGCGATGTTGCGTGCAGCGTTCACGTCGGCGTTGCACGGCCCCGCGTTGCAGGTTTCGCACTCGAAAACCGCTTGACTCTTGCGGTTTTCGGGAGCGACGTGCCCGCACACCGAGCACCGTTGCGACGTGTACGCGGCCAGGACCTGTTCGACCCGACCGAAGGCCTTGTGCTGCAAACGCGCGGCGAGCAGACCCCATCCGCTTCGGCTGATGCCACGGTTGAGGCCGCGCTTTTGTGCCACCCGCTCGCCGGGCTGCTCGACGGTGCCCCGCGCACTGCGGGTCATCGCTCGTACATCAAGGGTTTCGATGCGGATCGTGTCGAAGCGGCGCGCGATGTCAGTGGTGGCCTTTTCGACCCAGTCCCTGCGCCGGTCGCTCTCACGAGCCCTCAGCTTCGCGATCGCAAGCTTCGTGCGAGCTCGCCGGTGGGAGCCGCGCTCGGCACGAGCGAAGCGCTGCTGCAACACCCTCAACCGTTTCGACTCACCCGGGGTAAGTCCGGGTGCGTGCAGCAGTTCGCCGTTCGACAATGCTGCCGACACCGCGACACCACGGTCGATACCCACCACGTTGCCCTCTCCCGGACCGGCGACGGGATCAGGGATGTGCGCGAACGCAATATGCCAGCGGCCAGCCCGATCATGGGTAATCCGGTAGGACTTCACTCCCTCTGGGACCGGCCGCGACAGCCGGAAGCGCACCCAGCCGACCTTGGGAACCCTCACCCGACCAAACCGGCGGTTCAGCCGCTTGACGTGATGGGGTTTGACCGCGACCTGCCGAAATCCCTCGTGCACCCCGGCTTTGCGCCACGTCGGACGGCGATGCGTTCCGCCGAAAAAGTTGCGCATCGCCTGGGCGAAGTCCCGCAGCGCCTGCTGCTGCACAGTTTGCGAGCCGGCCGCCAGCCAATCGTGCTCGGCGCGGGCCGCCGTCAACTGAGCACACTGCTCGTTGTAACCCGGCGTGCGACGCCCGGGCTGCCAGTGCAGCTGCTGCTCGACAGCCAGATTCCACACATACCGGGCATGGCGACAATGCTCCGCCAACACCACCGCCTGCTCTGCGGTAGGAAGCAACCGGTATCGCGCCACGCCAGCAACGTAGCCGCCACCACCGACAAGTCACCGAAAGGAGAAGCGGCGTTACCTCCCCGGCTAAAGCCAGGGTCTCCACGCCGCAGCGACCCGATGAAAGGACGTGCTAGGTGACCGCCACCGTCGAACAGTCGTCTCAGAAGCCGGAGGCCCAACAAGTGCCGGGTAAACCCACCCCGGGTCTGCGCGAGCGCGTGTCGTCATTCCTGATGTCGCACGTGCGTCAGTCCGGCATGGTGGTGGCGCTGGCGGCCATCGTGTTGCTGTTCCAGTTCTGGACCGGCGGCATTCTGCTCAAGCCGCTGAATGTCACCAACATCGTCCAGCAGAACGGCTACATCCTCGTGCTCGCGATCGGGATGGTCATCGTGATCATCTCAGGCCATATCGACTTGTCGGTCGGGTCGATCGCCGGCTTCATCGGGGCGATGTCCGGCGTCTTGATGGTGCGCAACGACATGCCGTGGCTGCTGGCCGTCGGGGTGTGCGTGGGCATGGGCGCGCTCATCGGCGCCTGGCAGGGATTCTGGATCGCCTACGTCGGAATACCGTCGTTCATCGTCACTCTCGGCGGGATGCTCGTCTTCCGCGGCGCCACCCAATATCTGCTCGAGGGGCAATCCATCGCCCCGATGCCGCGCGGACTGGAACAGGTCAGCAGCGGCTTCCTGCCGGAAATGGGAACCAACGCCGTCTACCACTGGCCCACGGTCATCCTCGGTGCCGTCATGATGGTGGCCGCCGTGGTGGTACAGATTCGCCGCAGGCGTTCGCAGCTCCGATACGGCCAACAAGTGTCGCCGACACCGCTATTCGTGGCGAAGTGCGTGGCGATAGTCGCCGCCCTCGGTGCGTTCACACTCCTGCTCGCCAGTTACCGGGGTGTGCCAATCGTCGGAATCATCCTGGTCGTGCTGACCCTGATCTACGCGTTCGTCATGCGCAACACCGTGCTCGGGCGCCAGGTGTACGCCGTAGGCGGAAACTCCGCAGCCGCACGGCTTTCCGGAATACGCAACCAGCGGGTCACGCTCCTGGTCTTCGTCAACATGGGCGTCCTCGCCGCCGTCGCCGGACTGCTGTTTGCGGCGCGATTGAACTCTGCCACGCCACAAGCGGGCATCAACTTCGAGCTCGAGGCGATCGCGGCCGCATTTATCGGCGGCGCGTCATCCAGCGGCGGTGTCGGCACGGTGTTCGGCGCGATCGTCGGCGGATTGGTGCTCGGCGTATTGAACAACGGCATGTCGATCCTCGGAATCGGCAGTGATGTCCAGCAGGTGATCAAGGGGCTCGTGCTGCTTGCCGCTGTCGGATTCGACGTCTACAACAAGCGCAAAGGCGGACGCTAGCTCAGCGTCGCCGGGTGCTCTGCCGAACGACGAGATGTGCGGGCACGAGTGTTGGCTGATCGTCGATCGGTCCGTCGTCGATGTCTTCGATTCGGGCAATGAGCATTTCGACGCTCCTGCGGCCGACCGTCGCGAAATCCTGGCGGACGGTGGTCAGGGGCGGCGAGTAGAACTCGGCTTCCGGGACATCGTCGAAACCCGCCACCAATACGTTGTCGGGTACCACGCGGCCGGCTTCGGCGAAGGCGCGAAGCAGGCCAAGCGCCATCTGATCGTTGGCGACAAAGACCGCCTCGACGTCGGCGCGTCGTGCGAGTGCGATGCCGGCCTGATACCCCGATGCGGCGGACCAGTTGCCATGCAGCGGTTCGGGAATCGTGCGCCCGGCGTCGGTGAGCTCGGCGCGCCACCCGGCCAACCGGGCGTCCGTTTCGGTCCACCCCTCGGCACCGGTCACGTGCCACACAGTCGATGCGCCCTGCTCGAGCAGATGCCGGGTAACCTGCCGCGCTCCGTCGAATTGGTCGACGCTGACTACCGGCAGTCCCAATCCGCCGGTGCCATCGACCGCCACGATGGGCAGCCCGCGGTGCAGCCCCGAGAGGGCGTTGCGAGTTTCGGACAGCGGCGCGATCACTACGACGCCCTCGACGGACTGTTCGGCCAGCCGGTTCAGTGCCATGGGCAAAGTCGTGCTGTCGATGGTGGATTCACTGGCCACGCTGACGAAATAGCCCGCGCTGCGGGAGGCGTGCTCAATCGCGTAGAGCATGCTCGCCGGGCCGTACAAGGTGCTGTCAAAGCAGATGACACCCAAGGTCTTTGACCGGTGCGTCGCGAGCGCCCGTGCCGCGAGATTGCGGTGGTAGCCCAGCTCGTCGATGGCGGCGTTGACCCGGCGGCGGGTGGATTCCTTGACCGCGGCCGAGTCGTTGAGCACGCGCGACACGGTCTGGTGGGAAACCCCGGCCGCTTTGGCGACGTCGAACATGTTGACCGGTCGGCGCTCGACCCTTTCCGCCATCGGAGTGACCTCCTTTTGTGCTCGCATAGTAGTCCGGATGTGAGCGCTCACGCGGC
>JBKOYU010000641.1:0-3364 GCA_046725575.1 Actinomycetota bacterium
CTCTACTACTGGTGGTTCCACTCGCTGAACAAGACGCCACCCGTGTTCGTGGTGCTGCTTTTTGTGATCGTCTGCACGGTCGGCAGCCTGGTGGCCGCGATGGTGAGCAACAAGCCGCTGGTTTCGGCGCTGGCGATCGGGTTGATGTCGGCGCCGCTCGCCGCGACCGGTGCGGCGGCGGTGCTGCATGGCCTCTACTTCTGCGACCGGGTAAGCCGCTGTCTGGTGGGGTTGATCCCCTACTAAGGTTGGGCGGGTGACCCACTATGACGTCGTCGTTCTCGGAGCCGGCCCCGGCGGATACGTCGCGGCCATTCGTGCCGCCCAGCTCGGGCTGAACACCGCAGTCGTCGAACCCACGTATTGGGGCGGGGTATGCCTCAACGTCGGCTGCATCCCGTCCAAGGCGCTGCTGCGCAATGCCGAACTGGCGCACATCTTCACGAAGGAAGCCAAGCAATTCGGCATCAGCGGTGAGGCGACGTTCGACTACGGCGTCGCCTTCGACCGCAGCCGCAAGGTCGCCGACGGCCGTGTCGCCGGTGTGCACTTCCTAATGAAGAAGAACAAGATCACCGAGATCCACGGGTACGGCAAGTTCACCGACGACCACACCATGGAGGTCGCGTTGAACGAGGGCGGCACCGAGACGGTGACGTTCGACAACATCATCATCGCCACCGGCAGCAGCACCCGGTTGGTGCCCGGCACGTCGCTCTCGGAAAACGTGGTCACCTACGAAGAGCTGATCATGTCGCGTGAACTGCCGTCGTCGATCGTCATCGCGGGCGCGGGCGCGATCGGCATGGAGTTCGGCTACGTGCTCAAGAACTACGGCGTCGACGTCACCATCGTCGAGTTCCTGCCGCGTGCGCTGCCCATGGAGGACGCCGAAGTCTCCAAGGAGATCGAGAAGCAGTTCAAGAAGCTCGGCGTCAAGGTGCTCACCAACACCAAGGTGGAGGGCATCAAGGACAACGGCGGCGAGGTCATCGTCACCGTCAGCAAGGACGGCAAGACCGACGAGATCAAGACCGAAAAGGTGCTGCAGGCCATCGGCTTCGCCCCCAATATCGAGGGCTACGGTCTGGAAAAGGCCGGTGTGCGGATCACCGATCGCCAGGCCATAGGCATCGACGACTACATGCGCACCAACGTGCCGCACATCTACGCCATCGGCGATGTCACCGGCAAGGCGATGCTGGCGCACGTCGCCGAGGCTATGGGCGTGGTCGCTGCCGAAACCATCGGGGGCGCAGAGACTTTGCCGCTCGGCGACTACCGGATGCTGCCCCGTGCGACGTTCTGCCAGCCCCAGGTGGCCAGCTTCGGACTCACCGAGGAGCAGGCCCGCGAGGAGGGCTATGACGTGAAGGTCGCCAAGTTCCCGTTCACCGCCAACGCCAAGGCGCACGGCGCCGGCGACCCGAGTGGCTTTGTGAAGCTGGTCGCCGACGGCAAGTACGGCGAGCTGATCGGCGGGCACCTCATCGGGCACGACGTGTCCGAGCTGCTGCCTGAGCTGACCCTGGCGCAGAAGTGGGACCTGACCGCCACCGAGCTGGCCCGCAACGTCCACACCCACCCGACGATGTCCGAAGCGCTGCAGGAATGCTTCCACGGGCTCATCGGCCACATGATCAACTTTTGAGAGCGATCTGGGTCGCCGGCATCGGCGGATTGGTGGTCGGCCACATCCTGTGGCTGGCCGGGATTTCCATTGCGATCGCGACGCGATCCGTCAACAACTGGGTCCTGGTCGTCGCCGTGGTGTCGTTTGTCGCGGGCGGCACCGTCGCATATTTCGGCTTGCGCTCGTATAGGCGGCAGTCCGAAATCTGGGCGGCGTTCCTCTGGGCCCTGCCAATCTCGCCGGTGTTGCTGTCGCTGACTGTGCTCGGGGTTACCTACCTATAGCAGGTAAGCGCCCCTACCTCAGACGCACTCGGTGCAGATCTGCTGACCGTCCTTGCGCAGGGCCAACCGACTGTGGTGTTGCACCAGGAAGCAGCTGGAACAGACGAATTCGTCGGCCTGCTTGGGGACGATGCGGACGCTGAGCTCCTCACCGGTGAGGTCGGTGTCGGGGAGGTCGAACGAATCGATCGCGTCGCCATCGTCGACGTCGAGAACCGCGGTCGTCGCGTCGTTGCTGCGGCGGCTGGTCAGCTCCTCCAGGGGACTCTTCGGCATCGGATTCGGTGACGCGGGGAGCGTCGTAGTCAGTGGCCATCCTGGATGCCCTTCCTGTCCAAGATTGGCGAACTGCCGAACGCCGTCGGGAAGCGCATTGTTCCCGGCGATGACCGAAATCAACTTTGCGACCTCGGATCGCTCAGTCGGGGAAGTCCAGCGGGATCTTGAGGGTGGCCATGGTGGCCGCGAGCGCATCGTATTGCCCTGCGAGAGTGCAGAATTCGATGAGCTGCGCGCGGCTCAGAATGCTCGACAGCGCCGCCCAGGTTTCGGGTGACATCGAACGGGTGATGACGAATTCGTCGGTCGCGGTGATCAGCACCCGCTGCCGTTCGGTGAGCCCCTCGGCGTCCGGGCCCTCGATGATCCTGGCCTGCAGTTCGGCGTCGACGCCACGGCTCTTGGCCAGCCGCCGATGCTGCTGCAGCTCGTACTCACAGCCGCGCAGGTGTCCGACTCGCAGGATGACGAGTTCGGCGTCCTTGCGTGAGAGCTTGCCTGCGTACAGTAGATAAGCCGAGAAGGGCAGCCACGCGAGGAACAGCAACTTGTGCTGCCCGAGCACATTGAACAGGTGGAACTTCGGGGCGCGGATGCCGCGGGCGCCGAGCTTGGCGATCGCCCAGTTGATCGGCCCCAGCTCGCGGAAGCCGCCCGGCGGGATGCGTGCGGGTGTTGTCGGCTCTTCGCGCGAGCGCTCATCGCTGCGGCTCACGACTGCTTCACCAGATACGGCGACACCGTGCTGCGGTGCTCGTTGAGGTCAAGCGCACGGCCCAGCGCGGGGAACGCCCGCTGCGGGCAGTTGTCGCGTTCGCAGACCCGACAGCCGGCGCCGATCGGCGTCGCGTTGTCACCCGACAAGTCCAGTCCCTCCGAATAGACCAGCCGGCGCGCGTGCCGGAGTTCGCAGCCCAAGCCGATCGCGAACGTCTTACCCGGCTGACCATAGCGCGACGCACGGCGCTCCACTGTGCGCGCCACCCACATGTAGTTGCGTCCGTCGGGCATCTGCGCGATCTGCACGAGGATCTTGCCGGGGTTCGCAAACGTCTCGTAGACGTTCCACAGCGGGCAGGTGCCGCCCGACGACGAGAAATGAAAACCGGTGGCGGACTGCCGCTTCGACATGTTGCCCGCGCGGTCGACGCGGATGAACGAGAACGGC
>JBKOYU010000396.1:0-1487 GCA_046725575.1 Actinomycetota bacterium
TGTTCGGGCGTGGCGGTTTGAGCGGTTGACCGCCGGGGGCGCAATAGTATTGAGACCACCGCCTGGAGTAGCGTGCGGTCTTCTACAGCTGAACAATGTTGCGGGAGAAGCCTTTCGGTGTTCATCGTGGGGAATCTTGCATTGCATGATTCAGCCTGCAGCTTAGGGGTCCAGCAGTACACCACCGAGCCTTTCCGCGGGAGTTCTTCACCGCAGATGGCATGTTGATGTCGCCGGTGAGGGCGCGGTTCAATTGCGCGCAGGTTCCAACGCCCCGGTGGCGGCATCGGGCATCGCGCCATCGCACGGCCGTCAAGACTAAATGGGCTGCAGCCCTCTCATCCGGCCGACGTAATCCAACCCCGCGTGCACCTTGCAGTTCTTGAGGGTGTCGTATGAGCCCAACGGGGTGTAGTGGCCGGCCGGGTCGATCTTTTCGGCTATCCACCTGCGGTCACCCACACGGTAGGCCTGGTAGCTGATGCCTGCCACAGCGCACCGCCACTGCCCGGCCTCGGTGTGGGACCAATGCATGATCTCCACGTGGGCCATTGTCCTCGTTTTCCCCCGGCTGGTATGTGGAATTAGTCGGTCCCGGGCCCCAAGAGATCCGCTCGTTAGCGATAGCTGCGGGAGCGATGGCGGATGCTCGTGGCGCGAAAGATCGAGCATGCCAGCTGGTTCCCGGCCATTGGCAGAACTAATCGATCATCGAGTCGTTCGCCGCGCACGGCCCGCGAATCGAAGGTCAAAAGAACGTGACGTTAGGCCTGCTCGAGCGCTTCGCCGAGCTCCTTTGCGACCTTGTTGTGGTGGTTTTCGGCCAACGCGTGGCCAGCACCGATGACCAGAGCTATCGGCCAGTCGATGATCTCCAGGGCGGCCAGGCCCGCCAGAGCACCGTAATAGGCGAGTTGGTCGGGTGGGGGTATTCGCACGCGACCGACGACGGGCAAATCAACGGCGAAACTCTGCGCGTCGCGAACCCGTTCGACGGCGCTGCGGTGGGACACTCCGCGATGTGACTGCTGTGACTTTCCGGTCATTGGTTGCCTCTTCGTCATGGTCGGTTCAACCGCGCGCCGCCTGCGCGCGTCACGGTGGGTGACGTGTCGAATCCCGGTACCGGCGTGAGCGGGGACCCACTGACCGATGCCGTGGCGCGGGTCCTTACCGTGCCGCTGCGTGAGCTGTACGCGGTGCTGTGGCGTGCGGGCGTGGTCGAAATCGTTGACTGACTGGAATTGCTCTCAACCGACCCTGCGCCGAGCTTCTGCGGGAACATTCGGGGCGCGATGGCGGCGACTGCTGTGGCGGCGGCTGCCGGTCCGAGAGCCTGCGCCCACCCGAGCGGGCCCAACGGCGTGCTGCCCAGCAGCTGGCTGACCCCTGGTGTGCTGATCGCGGCCCCCAGCGCGAGCAGTGAACCGATCGCGGTGGTGACCACCAGCGGGCTGTGCGAGTCCAGCAGCGTCTGACCGAGCTGG
>JBKOYU010000677.1:0-5560 GCA_046725575.1 Actinomycetota bacterium
GTGCGGGCTGGTGGCGTCGTCGGTGACGAGGCCGCCGCCGTGGAACGATCCGACGGCCGCCACGCGGTCAGGCACCCGGCCGGCGACGATCACCGACGTCCGACCACCCATGCAGTACCCGCAGACGCCGAACGCATCGCCCTTGACTTCGGGCCGCGACGCCAGAAAGTCGAAGAACGCGGCCGCGTCGGAGGCAATCATCTCGGGCGTGACGCTGCCGACCATCGTCATCAGGCGCTTGCGCTGCTCGGGATCGCCGAAGACGGTTTCCATATCAAACGGCTCCCAGTCGCCGTTGCGGTAGTACACGTCAGGAAGCAGCACGGCGTGGCCGAAGCCGGCCAGCCTGGCCGCCATCTCCTGGAAGGTCGGGCGGACACCGCCGGCGTCGGGATACATCACGACCGCCGACCATGGGCCGGTGCCGTTGGGGGTGTGCAGGGTCACGGGGCAGGTGCCGTCGGGAGTGGTGACGGTCGCAGCTCGGCATGGCATCCGTTCTACCGTTACTAGTCAAGTTGGCCGATGTTGGCCGGTGCCGGGGTAACGGTTGCCCGGCCCAGTTGCCGCGTTCTTGCCCGGCTGGGTAGATGGGATTCGGTTCCCCGTGTCCCTGGCCGGTGGCGGTTCCTGGTACTCACCTGTTGGTCGTCGGGCGTGGTCTGGTTGGTAGCTCTCACGACGCGATCCTCTGGTCGCGTGCGTGTCACACCTTTCCGTCGCCGCGCCTTGAAACCTTGGGCGCGTCTGCCGATCACGGTGGCTGCTGCCTGGTGTCGGGTGACGTTCTCATAGGGGGTGCGCCAGTGCTGGTCGCCCCACGCGCTGGTGTAGGCCGGGTTGACCGCGTACAGGCCGATGCCGTGGCGGTGGGCCTGCGCAGTGAGCCGGTTGCGGAACACCGCGGTCGGGATGCCGGCCACCGTCTTGCGGAAGCGTTTACCGCGCGATCCCCGGCCCATGGTTTCCCGCCCGATGGTGCGGGCGTCGGCGAAATCGAGATCTTCAACGGCGATAGTTTGGATACTGTGCCGCCGGGTGCAATGGATGAGCCTGGTGATCGCATGCCGGACCTGGGCATCCCGACGGGCCGATGACCCGGTGAGGTCGAGGTCGATGCGCTCGGGTCGGCCGACCGGATTGCCACGCTCGTCGAGGCGGCTTATCGCAAGGTGTCCGTCGTTGAGATCCACACCCACCACTGGCCCGACCGCGCGGACCTCAGGTGTCTGCGGGTGGATGGGTTCCGGTGTGAGGGCCCAGGCGGCGGTGAGGTCGCGGCCGGCCCGGCCTGGCCTGCGAGTGATCGCATACGACATGGACTTGCCGCTGGTGATTCGGGCCTGCCACTCATCAGCGCGATAAGCGAACACCGCCCTCGCGCCGAGCACGTAACGGCCGTGCGCAGCGTTGGCCAGGTGCTCCAACGGTTTCGGCAGCCGCAGGCTGATCTCCCCGTCCGGGGTGACGGTGATGGTCAGGTTGCCGAACGGTTCAACACCCGAACCTTTGGCCGCGATGCGATCCCGCGCACAGTCCCATTCCTCGCGCCATCCGGACGGGGCCAGGTTCGCCGCGTCGAGGTTGGGGCGGGTCTTGGCCAGCCGCTTGCCACCCTCCACCACTCGCACACGATGGGCGTCGCGGTCAGCACACACCCGGCCCAGTTCGGCCCGCAGCACCTGCAGGCGGCGCTGCTTCTGAAACCTCTCCGCTTGTGTCGCGTAGCCCGTCGGCAGCTTCGCCCTCCTGCGTGCTGTGCGTTGCTCCGGGGTCAGGGTGTCGGCCGTGGGCTGCGCCAGCCGGTTCTCGATGGTGCGAATCGCCGCTCGCAACCCGAAGATTTGGCGGCGCTGGGCGTCGCGGGCCAGCCGGTACTGGTCATCGTTGGCGGCGATGACCGCACTAGCCCACCGCGCACTCGACTCCGCGGTCAACGCCTTCTTGCGGGTGTTGAGCCGGTTTTGGCGCGCTCGCTGCTTTGCCGCGCCGTCGATCTCCGGATCCAGCGGCTCGGGCCGGGTGACGGCGGCCAGGTCCGCGCGTCGCAGTCTGCCCAGATGCTCGGCAACCAAGTCGAGCACGCGCTCGTCGTTGGACGCAATCCGCAACCGAGTAGTGATCGCCACCCCAGCCGGGCCAGCCACCGGCTTCACCCCACGCCACTCCCGCAACTGCACCGCCGTCACGCGACCGATGATTCCGCACACCTATGACAAGTTCGGCTTGTCCACTACCAGCCGACACAACTCCTAGGTGGCTGGTGTCGAACGGCCTCGCTTTCGAACCGCGAAGAAATCGGACATTTCGCGAGGCGCTGAGATGCCCATAGGCGAACGAACACCGGCGAGCCGACCAAATCAGTCGCTCCGGATTGGCCATATTCGTCCTCGTCGTAGGGCTCGAACGAAAGACACCAGCCACCTAGCTGCTCACTACCTGCCGGCTCTGGACGTAAGCTGACCGACGTGCCAATCCCGACGCCTTACGAGGATCTGCTCCGGCTGGTGCTCGAGCGCGGCACGCCCAAATCGGACCGCACCGGCACCGGCACCCGCAGCCTGTTCGGCCACCAGATGCGCTACGACCTGACGGCGGGTTTCCCGCTGATCACCACCAAGAAGGTGCACACCAAGTCGGTGATCTACGAGCTGCTGTGGTTCCTGCGCGGCGACTCCAACGTGCGGTGGCTGCAGGACCGCGGTGTCACCATCTGGGACGAATGGGCAAGCGAGACAGGCGATCTAGGCCCGGTGTACGGGGTGCAGTGGCGGTCGTGGCCGACGCCGTCGGGCGAGCACATCGACCAGATCAGCGCTGCGCTGGAGCTGCTGAAGCGCGATCCGGACTCGCGACGCAACATCGTCTCGGCGTGGAACGTCGGTGAGATCCCGCAGATGGCGCTGCCGCCCTGCCACGCGTTCTTCCAGTTCTATGTCGCCGACGGGCGGCTGTCCTGCCAGCTCTACCAGCGCAGCGCCGACCTGTTCCTCGGCGTGCCGTTCAACATCGCCAGCTACGCGCTGCTCACGCACATGATGGCCGCGCAGGCCGGTCTCGGCGTGGGGGAGTTCGTCTGGACCGGCGGCGACTGCCACATCTACGACAACCACATCGAACAGGTCACCGAGCAACTGTCCCGTGAACCGCGGCCGTACCCGGAACTCGTTCTGGCGCCGCGTGATTCGATCTTCGACTACACGTACGACGACGTCGTCATAAAGAACTACGACCCGCACCCGGCGATCAAGGCGCCCGTCGCGGTATGAGGCCTGCTTGCAGGGCCGAACGTCGATGGTGACCGTCGGCCTGATCTGGGCCCAGTCGACCTCAGGTGTCATCGGCCGCGACGGCGGCATCCCGTGGCGGCTGCCGGAGGACCAGGCGCGGTTCAAGGAACTGACCATCGGCCACACCGTGGTGATGGGCAGGCTGACGTGGGAATCCCTACCCGCGAACGTGCGGCCGCTCCCGGGCCGCAGGAATGTCGTCATCACCCGGCAAGCCGACTACACCGCGGACGGCGCACAGGTCGTCGCCTCGCTCAACGACGCGCTCAACGACGACGAGACGTGGGTGATCGGCGGCGAGCAGATCTACGCGCTCGCGCTGCCGATCGCGTCTCGATGTGAGGTCACCGAGGTCGAGATCGATCTGCCACGTCAGGACGCCGACGCGGTGGCGCCGCTGCTGGACGAAACATGGGTGGGCGCGACCGGGGATTGGCTCACGAGTACCTCCGGGCTGCGCTACCGCCATCACAGTTATCAGCGGGTCAGCAGGTGATTCTGCGCGGCTGCCCGACCTGTAGTCCCGCTTGTCGGTGGCGTCCTGCACGATGACGAGGTGCCGATAACACTCTCGGCCGCGCAGGCGCGCCGTATCGCGGTAGCCGCGCAGGGCTTCGCCGAACCAAAACCGCAGGGTTCGGTAACTCGTGCGCACCTGCGCCGGCTGATCTCGCGGATCCAGGTGCTACAGCTGGATTCCGTGTCGGTGGCGGTGCGCGCCCACTACGCGCCGGTGCTCAGCCGGCTGGGGCCGTACGACCGCGACGTGCTGGACCGTGCCGCGTGGAGCCACACTGCCCGCTCACCAAGGCTGCTCGTGGAGTACTGGGCGCACGAGGCCGCGCTGATGGCCGTCGACGACTGGCCGCTGCTGCGCTGGCGTATGCGCGAGTACACCCACGGCCGGTGGGGCACCCACATCGTCAAGAAGAATCCGCGTCTCGCCGACGATATCGTCGCCGCAGTCAAGGAACTCGGCCCGTCGACCGCCGGGCAGATCGAGGCGCACCTGGGTGCCGAACAACGCGGCAGGAAGGGCCCGTGGTGGGACCGCAGCGACACCAAATGGGTGACCGAGGCGCTGTTCGCGGCCGGGGTGCTGACGACGGCCACCCGGGTCGGGTTCGCCCGCCACTACGACCTGACCGAGAACGTGCTGCCGCCAAGTGTGGTGGCGCGCCAAGTCGACGACGACGAGGCCGTGCGCGAGCTGACGCTGCGGGCCGCCACCGCGCTGGGAGTGGGGACCGAGGCCGATATTCGCGATTACTTCCGGCTGTCGCCGAAACAAGCGAAGCCGGCGATCGCCAAGCTGGTTGCCGACGGGGAGCTGGAACCTGTCGACGTCGACGGTTGGAATGCGCCCGCGTATCTCCGTGCCGGCCAGATCATTCCGCGACGAGATCGCGGCACGGCGCTACTGTGTCCGTTCGACCCGTTGATCTTCTTCCGGCCAAGAGTCCAGCGGCTCTTCGACTTTCACTACCGCATCGAAATCTATGTACCTGCGCCCAAACGCCAATTCGGTTACTACGTATGGCCTTTCCTGCTCGACGGGCAGCTCGTCGGCCGCGTCGACCTCAAGGCCGAGCGCACACGTGACGCGCTGCACGTCGTCGGCGCGTTCACAGAACCTGAGCAAGACAAGTCGCGGGTCGCCAAAGCGCTTGCCGCCGAGCTGCGCACGATGGCGTCGTGGCTGGGGTTGGGGGGCGTCACCGTCGCAGCAAAGGGTGATTTGACCGGCGAGTTACGTGCGGGAATCAAACGATTGTGAGTCGCGAAACTACTCGGCGCTCCTGCCGTGCCCATTGATGATGAGGTCTCTGATTTCGACGAGATGCTCATCGACCGAGCGGAAGTTAACACGGGTCTCCTGCCGGTGATCGGCGAGATCGTTCCGGAGTAGAGCGAGTTCAGACCGGACTGACGCAAACTCCTCACGCGTCTCTTGTTGATGCCCTGCGAGTTTCTCGCTGAGGGCATTGATCGCCTCACGATTGGCGTCGGTCTTGACTTCGACATTGTTCAGCCGCTCATCAATGCGGCCGACCTCGGTGGTGAGCCCGTCGACTCGCTGTCCCAAGGCGCCGACAGCGGACAACACAGAGCGGTACTCCGCGCGATCAGCCTCCAGTGCCGCAACGCGGGCTTCGAGGTCGGCCAGCGAAGTCATGGCAGTGATCCTATCCGTTGCGTCCAGACCGCGCGCGCGCCAAATGTTTTCGCTCGGCAGATTCGTGGGGGCGACTGCTCGATTAGGCGCGTGT
>JBKOYU010000188.1:0-1142 GCA_046725575.1 Actinomycetota bacterium
AGCGACAACAGAACCAATCCTGACGCGCTTACGTGTGTTGTCGCTCGCGACGCGGACAAAATCAGAAGTGTGTCCGGTTCGCGGCACGGACAAGGGATCTGTTCGAAACTGTCGCGCAGCGAGCGGCAACCAGAGGGACGACGATGGCCGCCGCCACCACTGAACACGTGTGAAGATGGGAGTTGATGAGCCCCACCGATCTGACCCCCACGACATTGCGGGAAGCGTTCGGGCATTTCCCCTCTGGCGTCATCGCGATCGCCGCTGAGGTGGGCGGCATCCGTGTGGGGCTGGCGGTCAGCACCTTTGTTCCCGTATCGCTCGACCCGCCGCTGGTGTCGTTCTGTGTGCAGAACACCTCAGAGACATGGCCGAGGCTGAAGGATGTGCCCTATCTGGGCATCAGCGTGCTCGGCGAAGCTCATGATGAGGCGGCGCGCACATTGGCGGCCAAGACCGGTGACCGGTTCGCGGGTCTGGAGACGGTATCCCGGGAGTCAGGTGCCGTGTTCGTCGCGGGCACCAGCGTCTGGCTGGAAAGCGCGATCGAACAGCTCATCCCCGCCGGGGATCACACGATCGTGATTCTGCGGGTCAGCGACATCACCGTACACGCCGATGTGCCGCCGATTGTCTTTCACCGCAGCACATTTCGACGGTTGGGTGCCTGACTACGGACGAGCCGCGAGCTCCTCGCGATACCCCTGAATGCGCTGCTCGATTTCGTCGGCGTCGGCCGGCCGACCTTCCTTGCGAGCCAGTTCGGCCCGCGCGGTCAGCTCACGGATCGCGGTACGAATGTCGTTGATGCTATGGGGCTCTCGGATGTTCACAATGCTGCCTTTCCGGTTGCGGCACCGCACTGTGCGCGGCAACTACGGCTATTTCGAGGCTACTCGGATTGGCCGTGATGCAAAGCTGCTTAGCGTCGGAAGGTCACTTGCGCGTACATAGATCTGGCAGTGGACGGCTGGTTTGTGGTCAATCCCTCGGAGTACGGTTACTGACCGTGGCAGGCGGCGAAACGGGAGGTCAACCCGCGAAAGGGAGCCATGGTGGGCGATTCGAGGTGGCAATTCTGGATTGACCGGGGCGGCACGTTCACCGACATCGTGGCGCGCCGACCGGGCGGGCGACTGCTC
>JBKOYU010000310.1:0-2251 GCA_046725575.1 Actinomycetota bacterium
GGGCGCACCCGCGCCGGGCGGGCTGGCACTGCCGCCGGCCACCCCGACCCTGGCGTGGATGTACTCCCCGCGTGGTGTCTTTCTGGACGCCAATCATGCGGTGGTAGCCGACTCGGGCAACCATCGAGTGCTGATTTGGCACGGCGTGCCCACCGACGACGAACAACCGGCCGACGTCGTGCTCGGCCAGCCCGACGGCGCCACCGAGGGGCGTGCCGCGGCTGGACGCGGCCCCGAGAACGGGATGAACCTGCCGACCGGCGTCCTCATCCACGACGGGCGACTGATCGTCGCCGACGCGTGGCACCACCGCATCCTGGTGTGGCACACTGTTCCCGAAACCCATTTCACTCCACCGGATCTGGTACTGGGCCAACGGGACAGTTCGGCGGTCGAGCCGAACGCGGGAGGCGAATGCTCGGCGTCGTCACTGTACTGGCCATTCGGCGTCGCGGTGATCGGCTCCGTGTTCTGGGTGGCCGATACCGGCAACCGGCGGGTGCTCGGCTGGGACGGTGGGCTGCCAGAACGCGGCCGACCCGCAGACATCGTGCTCGGCCAGCCCGACAGTTTCAGCCGCGAGGAAAACCGTGGCGAACAGGTCGGCGCCGCCAGTTTCCGCTGGCCGCACAGCATCAGCGGGCGCGACGACGCGCTGCTGGTCGCCGACGCCGGCGATCACCGCGTGCTCGGCTGGTCCCCGCTGCCGAATGCCGACCGCCCGGCTGACCGGCTCCTGGGTCAACCCGACTATGCCACGGCCCGTGAATGGCCGTACGGACCACAGTCTGGTAACCGATTCCGGTTCCCCTACGCGGTCAGCATGGACGGCACCGGCGGCCAGGAGCGGCTGGCCATCGCCGACACCGCCAACAATCGCGTCCTACTCTGGGACGGCCTGCCGGCCGACGGACAACCCGCCGACTATGTGCTGGCACAGCCGACCTTTGCAGACAACGGCGAAAACCGCTGGAGCGCCGTTACTCACGACTCACTCTGCTGGCCGTACGGGGTGTGGCTTTGCGGTGATCGCCTGGCGGTGGCAGACTCAGGCAACAACCGAATCATCATCTGGCGGCACCGGTGATTCACGCACCAACGCCCGCCGTGTCCGCGCAATCCGAGCGTCGTCGCTTCACCGTCGCCGGGGTCGTGCAGGGCGTGGGGTTTCGGCCGTTCGTGCACCGCGTGGCCACGGAACTGGGGCTGTCGGGTTTCGTTGGTAACGACTCCGCCGCGGTTTTCATTGAGGTGCAAGGAATACCGGCAGCGCTCACCGAATTCGGCCGCCGCCTTGTCGCAGACGCGCCGCCGCTGGCGGTGATCAGCGAAGTGTCCAGCACCGCGGTTGCCGCAGACGCGCGCCGTGACAACACATTTCGGATCGTCGCCAGCCGCGCCGCCGACTCGGCGCCCACCGCGATTCCCGCCGACATCGCCGTCTGCGACGACTGTGTCAGCGAATTGTTCGACCCCTCCGACCCGCGCTATCGCCACCCGTTCATCACGTGCACTAACTGCGGTCCACGCTTCACGATCATCACCGGACTGCCCTATGACCGTCCGGCGACCACGATGGCGGACTTCGTAATGTGTGACCGTTGCGTCGCCGAGTACCACGACCCGGCGAACCGGCGATTCCACGCCCAACCAATCTCGTGTCCCGACTGCGGACCATCGCTGTGGTTCGAAGGCAACGGGGTGCACATCACTCGAACCGACGCGGCACTGGTGGCCGCCCAGCGCGCGTTGGCCGACGGCGGCATCGTTGCGGTGAAGGGAATCGGCGGCTACCACCTGGCTTGCGCCGCGGACAACTGTGGCACCGTCGCCGAGCTACGGCAGCGGAAAGCACGCCGCGGCAAGCCATTTGCGATGCTCGTCCGGGATCTCGACGTCGCCCGCCGCTACGCCGACATAAGCGCAGCCGAGGCGCGCATCTTGGCGAGCCCAGCCCGGCCAGTCGTGCTGCTGCGGCGCAAAACCGACGCGCCGATCGCGCCAGGAGTCGCGCCAGGAAACCCGTTGATCGGCTTGATGTTGCCGTACTCGCCGACCCATCACCTGTTGATGACACGTGTGCCGAGTTCTTCACTGGCTGCGCCCGACGCGATAGTAATGACGAGCGCCAACCGGTCAGACGAACCGATCTGCTACACCGACGAGGACGCCGCCAAGCGTCTACTACCTCTCGCGGACGCGGTGCTGGACCACAACCGCCCGATTCACGTGCCGTGTGACGACTCAGTAG
>JBKOYU010000624.1:0-4443 GCA_046725575.1 Actinomycetota bacterium
GTCCGCGCCCGAGCTTTCGTGGCGGTCCCAAATCTCGGGCAGATCGGCGAGGAGCGCGATCTGCTCGCGGGCCGTGACCATCTGCTGATAGCCCTGGGCCAGGTTCTGGCGGGAGATCACCGAATTCGTTGTGGAGGCCGAGAAGCTGGGCCTGGACATCTGCTGGGTGGCCGAGGCATGGGGTTCGGACGCACCTTCGGCCCTGGGTTACTACGCCGCGTGCACCGATCGCATGCTGTTGGGCTCCGCGGTGATCCAGGTTGGCACCAGAACGCCCGTCGCGGTTGCGCAAGCGGCGATCACCCTGTCGAACCTTTCTGGGGGACGGTTCCTCTTAGGCCTGGGGGCATCTGGCCCACAGGTGATCGAGGGGCTGCACGGGGTGGCGTTTGCCCGACCATTGGCGCGCGTGCGGGAAACCGTCGAGATCGTTCGACGGGTGCTCAACGGCGACAAGATCTCGTACTCGGGTTCGGCGTTTGCGATCCCGCGGCCGGGCGGGGAGGCGGTGCCGATGCGGCTGTCGATGAGTGCAGAGCATCCGATCCCGATTTATCTGGCTGCGCTTTCGCCTGCCATGCTGCGCCTTACGGGTGAAGTCGCCGACGGCTGGCTCGGCACCAGTTTCGTACCGGAAGGCGCCGCCGGAGCGTACTTTGCTCATCTCGACGAGGGATTGGCCTCCAGCGGACGAACACGGGCAGATATCGATATATGTCAGGGCGCTGAGGTCGCCTTCGCGCCCGACGAGGACGCGCTTCGCGACATGGTGGCCGCACGCAAGAAAGAGCTGGCCTTCAGTCTGGGCGGCATGGGATCTGCTTCGACCAACTACTACAACGATGCCTACAGCCGGCAGGGCTGGTCGGAAGTCGCCGCAGAGGTGCGACGGCGATGGCAGGCCGGCGACCGTGATGGCGCGTCCGACGAGATCACCGACGACATGGTGCTGGGCACCACGCTGATCGGCACGGAATCCATGGTGCGCCAGCGGTTACGGGTGTGGCGCGACGCCGGAGTCGACACCGTGCGCCTCTATCCTGCCGGCGACACGCTCGACGCCCGGCTGTCAACACTGGCCAGGGCCATCGGCATCGTCCATGAGGTCAGCGCTTCACCATAAGCCACCGAGCACTACAGACTTCACGCTCGAGACCTCGGCGCGGTGGCCATCAGCTGCTGATGCGCAAGGCCCCGGTGGGGGACGTTGCCACGGCTTCCTCGACGTCACGCAGGTCGGTACTGCAGATGTCGTCCTTGAGGAGGTTGAGATTGCCATCGTCGTCCACCTCGAAGATGCCGGGTGCAAGAGACTCGCAGATTCCGAGCGCGGCGCACCTCGCATAGTCGACATTTACCTTCATGGAAATCACCTGTCGGGGAAGCGCGGGTCGAGCTGCCTCGTGCCGCGGTGTGGTCGGTCAGAGCCCACCGCGGTTGGCTGGAGGCAAAGCGGGAAACGCCGGAGCGTCGATCCCGAGGCTTCCGGTGCTTGCCAGTGGCCTGACTCGCAGGAAGCACCCGACCCTGTGCGTATTGGTCGTGAGCGTGTGCTTCATCGCGTGGGCATGGCCGCCCTGGCGAATAGGCGTAGTCCCCGGCCAGCGCGAGTGTCTTCCACAGGCTGATAGACGTGTGCTCGAAAGGCAGTTTGGAGGACACGTCTACACTGCCGCGGTGGCCTGGATGGTGGGCCGCGCGGCTGGCGGCGTGAAAGTTGTTGCGGCCGCCCTCAACGGTTCGGCGCTGATGTCGCTGCCGGAAGGCCTGCATGTCGAGCGCACCGAGTTCCTCGGCACCGATCAGTCCAAGGCGGGTCAGGAACTGCTGCTCCAGTACCTGTCGGACACGGAGTCCACCGGCGAGCTGCCCCTCTACCGCCCGGACACATACGCGCACGCGCTCGCATCGGGCCGGGTGCCCGCGTCGGCTCGACCAACGGGGCGGTGAGCCGGTAATAAGCACCACGCAGCCGTACACCCGCCACGACGTCTCGTTCGCTTCTGGCGAGGATACCTGTGCCGCCTGGCTTTACCTGCCCGCCGGCGTCACCGCGCCGCCCGTGATCATCCTCGGGCACGGCCTGGGCGCGACACGCGAGATGCGCCTGGACGCCTTCGCCGAGCGGTTCGCCCGGGCCGGCATCGCCGCCTTGGCCTTCACCTACCGACACTTCGGCGACAGCACCGGCCAACCCCTCCAGCTCCTGTCGATCAAGCGCCAGCTCGCCGACTGGGATGCCGCCATCGCGTGGGTGAAGAATCGTCGCGACGTCGACGGCACCCGCATTGCGTTGTGGGGCAGCTCCTTTGGCCGACCGCATGGACACCCGGATCGTCCCGTGGGCCAACGATGCCCAATTCCAAAGCACCGCCGAAGATGGACGGCTCATCGGCCCGTTCAACCCTGCGCTGCTCAACCCCGCCATCGCTTCACCCTTTTTGGACCTGCAGTTCGCCGAGCAGCTCCACACATCGTTGAGTGCGCGGGTCCGTGAGATCGTCATCCTCGCGGTTGGCGCCGTCTGGCAGGCCGACTATGAGCTGTATGCCCACTTGGCCGTAGCCCGAAAGGCTGGCCTGCCAGAAGATGTCGCCCGTGCGGTGGCCACCGGTCACCTCCCCGACGGTCTCAGCGACAACGAGTTGATCGCCCTGCGGCTCACTCAGCAACTGTCAACCAGTCACCGCGTCGACGAATCGCTGTATAGCGATGCCGAAAACAGCTTCGGAGCAGAGGGATTGATCGACATCGCCTTCCTCATCGGCATCTATCACGCGGTGTGCGCGACGCTCACCATGTTCGCGATACCCGCTCCAGAATAGGCATGCACGCGATGAATTTTGCTTCGTTACCCGACCGGCGGGCGCCGGCCCGCGCCTTCGTCCTGAAGCCCGAGCGTCTGGACCATGTCGAGGCCGCCGCGATACCCATGGTCGGGCTGACCGCCTGGCAGGCACTGGTGGACACCGCCTACTTCTTTGAGGGCACTCGCGTGCTGATAAATGGCGCGGCAGGGGGCATCGGTCACCTCGCGGTGCAGATCGCCAAGGCTCGCGGGGCCTATGTCATCGCACTGACGTCGTCGGCGAACGCCGACTTCGTGCGCTCACTGGGCGCTGATGAGGTGATTGATTATGCCGCTATCGATTTCACCGAGGTTGTCGCTGATGTCGATGTCGTCTTGGAGTGATCGGGGGTGACTATACCGCCAAGGCCCTGGAAGTTCTCAAGCCCGGCGGCATCCCGAGGGCCGGCCGTGTTCTCGTTCTGGACCTTGACCAGTCGATCGTGCCATCCGTCGGGTAGTTGCCGAGGTGTTCAGATCCACGCCGTCGATAGCGAAGCCGTGCAGCTGCGCAAACGGGGAGAGTTCGCCTGCAACCCCTTCGATTTCGTCTGCGAGACGATCGATTTCGCCGGCATCGTCGGCGATGGGTATCACGTCGATTTCGGCGGACCGGGTGGCGTAGAAAGGCAGCTGATCCTCTGTGTATGTGCCGAGGATCGCTTGGGAGCCGACGATGATCACTTCGGTGATGCCGGCGATTTGGCAGGCTGCCCGGATGGCGTGCTCGAGTTGGTCGCGGCGCATCAGTGAGCCGTGCGCAGAAGGCGGATGCGCTCCTCATCGGGGAGCAGTCCACCCATCGGCGAGACTTCGCGCATCTCGATGCACTCGCGGCCGAGGCCAGTGAGGGCGCGATGCAGCCCTGGTAGGTCGCCGTGTTTCACGAGCGATTCCCAGCGGTCGAGGTTTCTCATGTGAGGTTGACCAGTTACGCCGGACCGTAACCGTCGCAGGTTGCGCTCGATGGTGGGTTGCCATTGGGTGAGGCGACCGCGTCAGGTATCTGGCCAGCTCGCGGTGCAGGCTCCACGAGCGCCGTTCGGAACGTGTCAGGTGGGGAGTGACTGGTTGGCGGGTGATTTCGAGTCGGTAGCCCATGCACGACAGCAGTCGGTCGAGCTGCTCGTCGCTGAGGTCGACCTTGTCGGCGAGGAACTGGCTGATGCTCGGCTGGTGTACGCCACTGAGCCGAGACAGCTCTGACTGGGTGGTGCCTGTTTCGTGCATCACCGTCCGGAGTACGTCACTCCGATCGCTCATACCATATTATAGCACCGCATGCTATAGCCAAGGCGGCTGCCGTGCGGGCCCCGAATGCCCGTCACCGGCTGATAACCGCGACGACCGCTTGTCAAGCTCGACGCTCTGACGATCGTGGTAGAACCTGAGCCCCCGTTGATGGCGAACGACGGCCCACATCCGTCACGCGTGGCGCGCACCCGCCAACGAAGTCCCGACGGAGATTTGGCCAAGCCCGAGCCTTGGGGTTCCTGAAAATTCGATGGGCCGCTACCCGATGCGGAAATAGCTGTGCGGGAAGGTGATTCAGCCTGGCGTCGGCGGTTATCCCGACGCTTGGGCGCTGATCATCC
>JBKOYU010000960.1:0-2515 GCA_046725575.1 Actinomycetota bacterium
CAGGATTGTGGTAGACCCGACTGATCCAGACACCGTCTACGTTGCCGTGGGAGCGCAGGCAGTCAACGGCGCGCCGGGCGGTACCGGCATCTGGAAATCGAGTGATGGGGGCGCAACATGGACCAACACGACCGAGGGCAGAATCTCAACCGCGGCCGCGTTCTCCGATTTGGCCATGAGCCCCTCGGACCGCATGAGGCTCTACGCAGCAGTCGGCGAACCCGGGGGGAGTGCTAGCAACGGAGTGTACAGCACCAAGGACGGGGGAATGAGGTGGAGCCCTGCCGGTGACTTTCCCATCGGCATCGGTAACGGGCGCATCTCTGTCGCGGCCGCGCCTTCTGCTCCGGGAACGCTGTATGCGGCCGTGGCCGGCTCAGGCAAGAGCGGGTCCCGGTTCGGCCGTTTGCACCGGTTCATGAAAACCACCGATGGCGGCACCACCTGGCTACCATCCAACCCGCCCAATCTTTGCCCGGGTGAGAGGCAGCCCCTGACCAAGATCAACTATCTGGCTACGGCCGGCGATTACCACAACACGCTAGCCGTCGATCCCACAGACGCGGACGTGGTCTATGGGGGAGGACTTTGCGTCGTGGTCAGCAAAAGCGGCGGCGCGAGCTGGTCCCCGATTGGAGAGGGGACAACACACGGGCCGCACCGGGATCACCATGCTCTAGCATTTGATGCCAGTATCCCGCCGCGGCTGCTGGACGGCAATGACGGCGGCGTCTGGCGCTTGCGGGATCCATCCGGACCGACCTGGGACAACCTGAACACAAACCTGCAGATCACGCAGTTTGTGGGAATTGCCTTGCACCCTACCGACCCGAACACGGCTTATGGCGGCACTCAGGATACCGGAGTCATGAAATTCAACGGCGAAGTGCGCTGGGTGCGCCAGTTGCGCGGTGATGGCGGCGCCTTCGCGGTTAACCCTCTCCACCCAAGGCGGGTTTACGCAATCAGCCGGTCCGGATGCCGTGATGGGGATTACTTCAAACGCTCCAACAATGGGGGTGACCCGGCGCACGATGGAACGGGAACATGGGTGACCCAGGTTCACGGCATTGATCCATTTTCCACGGATCCCTGTGATCCCCCACTGAACTTTTATCCCCCCTTTGTGCTTGAACCCGCTAATGCGAGGCCGGCTCAAGACCGGCTGTTGTTGGGAACCAACCGGGTATTCGAAACGCGCAACGGCGCGAAAAAATGGAAGCCCATCAGTACGCCGGGGACGGCCGGGTGGACAGGGAGCGACAGTGATCTAGTGGATAGCATCGCCGCGGCGCCGTCAGACGTGAAAACCATCTACGCCTCAGCCGGAGGACACATCTTCGTGACTTTCGATCGCGGTGCGAACTGGCATCAGCGCGATATCCCAACAGTCAGCGATCATTTCGCCGCTCTGGTGGTTGACCCCACGAACAACCTGATAGCCTATGCCATCCGTGATCGATTCACGGGTGGGCACGTATTCCGCACAACCGACGGCGGACAGAACTGGACCGACATCAGCGGCGACCTGCCCGATATCCCGGCTCAGACGATCGTGCTTGACCCGAGAGTAACCCCCAACATCATTTATTTAGGAACGGACCGCGGGGTCTTCTCGTCGATGGATTTGGGCTTACACTGGTCTGTGTTCGGAATAGGTTTTCCGAATGCCCAAGTGGTCGAGTTGAAGCTCAATCCCAACCTGAACATCCTTGCGGCCGGCACGCACGGCCGCGGGGTTTGGGAGATCCTAACGGAAAGCGGACCGTCCGCAGTGCGAGACTAATCGGCCCGAGATCCGCGCCGGCGAGATGCTGCGCGAGATGGCAGATCGGAAAGAGAGGCACAGCGGTAAGGCGGCTCCACGTCCTCCCAACCGGCTTCCATCGCATCCGTCACTATGGCCTATTCGCCAACGGCCATCGCGCCAACAAGCTCGAACTCGACGGGTTGTTTCGTCCTCCGTCGAACTAGCGGTGGCACGGCGGCACTCGAATTTATTGAATTGAAATCGGTTAACCTCTACTCGATAGGTCGCAACATACTGTCGAGAACAATGGGCGGCTTTGGGACATGCTGCCTTTTTAATAGCCTCACGCTATAGCTCTATGGCGCTGGGGGACAAGGCAAGCACCTCGAGCCGGCTCTTTCGTCGGAGCATCTGACGGGTACCCATCGCGTCACGCGTTTATGGCCACAATTCCTAACGCAAGCAGCATGATCACCAAGAGGACGGCTAGCAGCACAAGAAGTTTTCGTTTATCAGCGGCCGCAGCGCTCGCCGCGCACTGGCTGCAAATGATTTTCACCGAGTAGTAACTTCTGACGGCGGCGGGTCTTCTGTGGATACCCGTGCGATCGTATCCGCGCTTCGAGCAATCACACCACGCCGTGCTGCGGATAGTCGATGCGGCGATAGAAGCCTGAGTGCGTCGCCCTGCGGTCGAGCGTGAGCGCGAGGTAGCGGAACGAATCGGCGGCGTGCGAGGTCCAGTCGTGCACCGGGCGCGGGCGC
>JBKOYU010000753.1:0-6042 GCA_046725575.1 Actinomycetota bacterium
TCAAATAATGATTCCGATGTAGGACGCCATGGCTGTTATCCAGGGGCTATCCCGGGAATTCCTCGACCCGTGACGGCTCGAGCCAAGTACAAGCGCATGCGCGGCGCACATCTGAACGCGGTCCAGGCGGCGCTCATCGACCACACCGCACGCCTTGACTGGACCCGCGAACAGATTGAGCGCTATCGAGAGCATCGACTGCGCGCGCTGTTGTCATACGCACGCCAACGGTCGCCGTTCCACGCCCGCCGCCTTCGCGCCCTCGATCCGTCGTCGGCCTCCGTGGCCGACCTGACGTCGGTGCCGATGTTGACGAAGACGGAAGCGCAGGACTGCTGGGACGACATCGTCACCGACCGCAGACTCAGTCGCGAACGCGCGGAACGCATTCTGGCACAACAGGAATGGTATTCATACACGCCCAACGGCTATCAGGTGTTCAGTTCGGGTGGCTCCAGCGGGGTTCGCGGCGTTTACGTATGGGGTTGGCAGTTCTTTATCGCCGCCGCATGTCTGGCATGGCGCACGCAGGCACGAGCGGAGCAGCAGGAGCCGCCGTTGGGTACGACGCGGCTGGCCGTGCTGGAGGCGGGCACACCTCCGCGCGCCAGCACGCCGCTGTTCGATGTCCCGACCGCCGCGGGCATGGAGACCGTCGTCATCGCGGCAGGGGCGCCGTTCGACGAGGTGCTGACCGCAGTGGCGGCAGCCCGACCCACGCACGTCGTCGGCTACCCGTCCGTCGTCGGACGACTTGCCCGCGCGGCGCTGGCCGGCGAGCTGGAGTGCAGGCCGGTGCGGGTGAGCACCAACTCCGAGCCACCGCTGCACTCGGACAGACGCAGGCCGCCTTGGCCATCGGAATCGTCGCACTCGCCTTCTTCTCTCGGGTCGGGTGCTAACCGACGATCAGTCGGCTTGACGGAGGCCGCGACTAGCCTTGGCGGCATGGCCCTTTCCAAGGAAGAACGCGAACAATTTTTGGCCGAGCCGCACATCGCGGCGCTGTCAGTGAGCGCCGGAGACAAGCGCGGCCCGCTGACCGTGCCGATCTGGTACCAGTACAGCCCAGGTGGCGAACCGTGGCTGATCACTGGAGCTGGCTCACGCAAACACCGTCTCATCGAAACGCAGGGTGAATTCACGCTGATGGCTGAGCGCCTAGAGCCGACGGTGCGCTATGTCACCGTCGACGGCCCGGTCAGCCGCATTGAGCCCGGAACCGACGAGCAACTCGTCGAGATGACCAAGCGCTACCTCCCGCCGGACAAGGTCGACGCCTACCTCGAGTTCGCCCGCCGTGAACACGGCGAGAGCGTGGCCATCTTCCTGAAACCGCAGCACTGGCTGTCGGCGGACCTGGGGACGATCTGACCTCATGGCGTCGCGTCAGCTGCTGTTCAAGACGTTCTACCGACTGGGCTTCGTCCCGTGGGACGGCCATCCGCTGGCGACCAGCCTGCGGGATCTGATCGAAGGCGACGGTGCCTTGGCGCCGGGCACCGCGTTGGACCTCGGCTGCGGCACCGGTGACAACTCCATCTACCTGGCCAAGCACGGCTGGCAGGTGACTGGTGTGGACTTCGTTGCCAAGGCCGTCGACAAGGCCCGCGCGAAGGCCGAAGCCAACAAGGTCGCGGTCAACTTCGCCCGGGCCGACGTGACGCGGTTGTCATCCGAGGGCGTCGGGTCGAACTTCGGCCTGATCATCGACAACGGCTGCCTGCACGGCATGAGCCCCGAGGACCGCGACGCCTACGTGCGCGAGGTCACCGCGGTGGCGGCGCCGGACGCGCGGCTGCTGCTGGTCGAATTCGTGGTCGGCGGGTCGTACGGCGTACCGGGCATCGACCCGGACGAGGTGAAGCGGCGGTTCGCTGCGGACTGGACGTTGCTGACGTCAGGGAGTGAGCCGGCGATGGACCACAACGGCAAGGATCCGGGCCGGTTCTACGTGTTCGCGCGGGCGTCGTAGAGCGCGGCGACGTCGGGCAGGCTCACCTTCAGCGCAGGATTGCGCGGCAGCTCGTCGACCACTTCGAAGGCGACCGGCACGTTGTACACCGGTAAGGCTTGGCGCACAAGGTCTTTGAGTTCGTCACTGGACGGTACCGGCATGCCCGGGGTGGTTTCGATGGCCGCGAACGGCACCTGGCCCAGCCGCTTGTCCGGCACTCCCACCACGCAGGCGTCGCGCACGGCGGGATGTGAGATCAGCACGCGCCGAACGGTTTCCGGCAGGATCTTGAAGCCGCCGCGGTTGATCGCGCCGTCGGCCCTGGCGTGCAGCGTGACGAACCCGTCCGCGTCGACCGAGGCGATGTCGGTGGTGCGGATCCAGTCGGGGCTGATTAGCGCGACCTTGGCTTCCAGCAGCCCCTGTTCGCCGACGGGCAGTTCGGCTCCGCTGTCTGGGTCGACGATGCGCACCTGGGTATCGGGCAGGGGTCGGCCAACGCTGTTGCGTTTGGAATCGCCGAACTGTTCGATGAGGTCGGGCGTCCAGGCGCACAGTGAACCCGCGAATTCGGTTGCGCCGTAGGCTAACCGGACCGGTATGTCGAAGTGCTTCTCGAACTCGTCGCGGGTTTCCGGGTCGAGCGGACCCGATGCGCTGATCAGGAACTCCAGCGAGGCCAGGTCTTCCTTGGGCACGTCGGCGTCGAGCAGCATTCGGATGACGGCGGGCTGCACGCCCGAGCGCTTGATGCCGTGTGTCTTTATCGCGATGACGAAGCCGTCGACAGTGAACCGCTCGAGCATCACGATGCGCCTGCTGTTTTGCACCCCCGCGACCAGCTGGCACACCCCGATGCCGCCGAACAGCCAGTAGGCAAATTCCGGTGGGGCGCCGGGCGGGGCCTTCTCGCCGCTGGTCACGCTGAAGACCGTTCGCTCCAGCACGGATGTCTTGATGTCCTGACGCTTCGGCGGGCCGGTGGTGCCGCTGGTCAGAATCTGCAGGGCCACACCGGGTTCGGCTTGCGCATGGTGGCGCGACTCGTCGCGATGCTCAAGCCCATCGACCGCTGCGACGAGCGGCGGGGTCAGCGAGATCGCCACGCCCGCACTGCCTGTGCGCTTGGCGGCCGTGATGACCGCGTCGGTCCAGTCCTCACTGTCGGCGACGATGGCCGACAACGCCAGCTTTTCAATGTCGCGGCCGATCACTTCGGGCGACTGGAAGAAGTAGATCATCGAGACGGGCCGGCCGGCGGCCAGGAAGCCGATGATCGCGGCGGCGTGCTGCAGCCGGTTGCGGACCGCGAGACCCACGGGTGCCCCATCGGCGACCCCAGCGTCCCGCAACACCGCGGCGATGGCGTTGGCGTACCCGGTGATGTCGGCGCCGGAGTACCAGCGGCCCTCGTACTCGATGCACGGCTGCTCGCCGTAGCTCGCCAATCCTGCCGCGAACGTTTCGGTAAAGCTTTCGGGCACGCTCAGACCTTACGCAACGGTGTCATGCAATCGCCGATGCCATGGCCGAGATCGCACTCAGGGTCGTGCTGCCCGGAGCAGAAATCAACCGCCCTGGCTGCAATCTCGACGATGGGACCGTGCAAGAGGCGAGCCCCGACACGCCGTTGTCTCGGGGTCATCATGGCATCGCAGCGGCCATGTCAATATGTCCTTCGAAGCCGAGCTCGATCGCCCTCGCTCGATAGCGGGCACGCAGGTCTCGGTACGCCGCCTCATCGCCCTGGGCCAGCGCCAGCAAGGCCCGCAAGCGCAGGAGCGCGATGTCATAGACCACGAACCCTGGTTCGGTGGGCGCCGCCGCCAGCCGCTCGGTCGAGGCCTTAGCGGCGCGCACGTCCTCGCGTGTGCCTCGTTCAAGGAGCAATTCGACCAGCGCTTCGACGGCTGCTCCGTGAGAATCCATGCCGCCCGCGGCGATCGCGTGCTCGATGACCGTCCCGAGCAGCTGGATGGCTTCGTCCAGATCACCAGTCCTTGCTTTCTCTTTCGCGAACTCGATGTCTGCCAACGGCACGAACACGGCGGCGGTCCGATGCTGGATGGCGGCATCGCGTGCTGTTGCGAGAAGACCCAGCCCACGGCCTCTATCCGGTCCGTCCTGCTGCGCCAGCACGAAGCCGTGCAGAAAACGGCCCGATTCGAGCGAAAGATTGTCGCCCGTTAGCTTGGCGAGTTCGAGTACTTCGGCGGTCTCCCGCACAGCAGCCGCGTCGGGTCGGATCGCCCCCGCCGAGACGCCGTAGCCGTATCTCCAAAAGAGCAAGACCGCTCGCCCGAGCGGCACATTTTCGCGGCACAGCGTCGTCGCCTGGTCCATGTCCGACTTCCATCCGTTGGCTCCCAAGCACATTCGGGCAGTCGCGCGGAACATCTTGGCAACCGTCAGCGGCGATTCGATGATGAAATCCCCCAGATGCGCGTCACCGCCGGTGATGTCGATGGTTCTCTGCGCCAACCGCAGGGCTTCGACGACCTCTCCGTTGGCGAGCTTTGCGGTTATTACTTCGGACAGTAGGCCGACGGCCAATCCGGCGTCATCGAAGGAATCGAGTAATCCTGTGAGTTCGTTCGCCAGTTGCGACGATTCGCGGTACCGCGCGTGGAAGACCAACGACATCACGTGACCGGCCATCGCCAATGCCAGCGACATCTTGTCATCGGCGGCGCCCGCGAGCCGACGCAGTTCTTCGAAGCCGTCCTCGTCGACTGCGCCACCGACACGGAACGCGCTTCCGCAGAGCAGTGCGCGGGGCGCGATGCGCATCCCTTCCCGGCTCGTGTAATCGGCGGGTAGACGGTCGGCGACCTGGCGGGCCCGCAACCAACTGAGCCGTGCCGCATTGACATCACGGAAGGTCAACCATCCTCCGGCGCGCATATGCCAGCCGAACGCCTCAGGTAGATCACCTGCGGCCTCCAGATGTTCGGCTATCAAGGCGGCGTTCTCGTCCATTGAGTCTGGGTCGCGCGCCTGAAGCGCTGCGGCGAGACGCCGATGCAGCTGCGCGCGTGCCGATTTCAGTTGTGAACGGTAGGCGACCGTTCGAATCAACGGGTGGCGAAACGCATACTCGGCCCGCGGAGTGAACGTCACCGGATCGACGATCTCCGCCCGAACCAGCGTCGCCACATTCGGATCGTCTGCAACCGCCGCCAGCAGCGCCTCATCGAACCGCATACCGATGACCGCCGCCGCGTTGAGCGTGAGCTTCGCACTGGTCTCGAGTCGATCGATTCGGGCAGCGATCACCGCCTGCAATGTGGCGGGCACATCCAGTTCGGCAGCCTCGTCCGCGGAGGTGTATGAGCCACGTTCACCGGCGAGCACGCCGCGGCCTACGAGGTCGCGCACCAGCTCCTCGGCGAAAAACGGGTTACCCGAGGCGCGTTCGGCGATGTGAGTCACGAGTGCGTCCACGGAAGGATGCGGCCCGAGCAATTCTGCAACCAGCCCGACGGTCTCCGCATCGTCGAGTGGCGCGAGCGCAATCGTCTGCGCGCCTGGAGGGCGGCTGAGCGCACCACCGTATTCGGGGCGGAACGTGATCAGTACCAGCGAACGGCTCCGCGGAACAACCGAGAGAAAATCAGCCAGCAATGAGCGTCGCACGTGGGAACGCAAAAACCCCCGAAACGCCGTTGTTTCGGGGGTCTTGCGTACTGCTGCTAGCTGGTCAGCGAATCCGGCGGCAGGAAGCGGTTGCCGTACTTGGCGGCCAGCTCCTTGGCGCGCGCGACGAAGGCTTCCTTGCCCGTGCCTGCCGGCCCCTGGTAGCCGACGATGAACTGCGCCGAGCCACCGGTCCACGGTGGGAAGCCGATGCCCATGATCGAGCCGATGTTGGCGTCGGCAATGGTCTCGATCACACCCTCGTCGAGACATTTGACGCTCTCGAGGGCCTCGATCACGAGCATCCGCTCCTCGAGGTCGCGCAGGTCGATGCTGCTCGGATCCTCGACCGGCGGGAACGCCTCGCGCAGGCCCGGCCACAGCCGCACTCGCTTGCCCTCCTCGTACTCGTAGAAGCCGCGGCCCTCGAGCTTGCCGGGGCGGTCGTG
>JBKOYU010000773.1:0-7515 GCA_046725575.1 Actinomycetota bacterium
ACCAACAACGACATGCGCGGCACGCAGGGAAAGGCACCCGTCGACGCGGCCAACCCCCGCAACGAGAACAAGAACGGGCAGATCCTCGAGATCACCGACGACCACGCGGGCACGACGTTCACGTGGGATCTGCTGCTGGCCAAAGGCGGCCGACACGTACTTCGCCGGCTTCGACAAGAACAAGGTCAGCCCCATCTCCTGCCCGGACAACGTGGCGTTCGACAGCCATGGAAATCTCTGGATCTCCACCGACGGCAACGCGCTGAAGTCAAATGACGGGTTGTTCGCCGTCGCGCTCGAAGGGCCGAATCGCGGTGAGACCAAGCAATTCCTCACCGTGCCGAAGGGCGCGGAGACCTGCGGTCCAGTGGTGACCGACGATCTGGTCACGGTGTGCGTGCAGCATCCAGGCGAGGGCGACGACTACAGCATCGACAAGCCGCTGTCGCACTGGCCCGAAGGCAGCAACGGAACGGCGCGGCCGTCGGTCGTCGCCGTGTGGAAAGCCAACGGACAGATTGGCGTCTGAGCGCTTGCGCGAAGACGCGAAGACGCCGCTAGCCTGACGACGGTGAGCTTCCCCATTCGCATCGGCGTACAACTGCAGCCGCAACACTCCCCGCAATACAGCCATATCCGAGACGCGGTTCGCCGCTGTGAGGACATCGGTGTCGACGTCGCGTTCAACTGGGATCACTTCTTTCCGCTCTACGGCGATCCCGACGGTCCGCACTACGAGTGCTGGACGATGCTGGGCGCCTGGGCCGAGCAGACGTCGCGGCTGGAGATCGGCGCGCTGGTGACATGCAACTCCTACCGCAACCCGGAGCTGCTGGCAGATATGGCGCGCACCGTCGACCACATCTCGGAGGGCCGGCTGATCCTCGGCATCGGGTCGGGCTGGAAACAGAAAGACTACGACGAGTACGGCTACGAATTCGGCACAGCGGGCAGCCGGCTCGACGACCTCGCCGCCGCAATGCCGCGCATCAAGTCACGGCTGGCCAAGCTGAACCCGGCGCCCACTCGCGACATTCCGATCCTGATCGGTGGCCAAGGCGAGAAGAAGACACTGCGGCTGGTCGCCGAGTATGGAGACACCTGGCACGGGTTCACCACGCTGGAGACCTACCGCGCGAAGGCGGAGACCCTGGCGCGGCACTGCGCCGACGTCGGACGCGACCCGGCCACGATCGAGCGCTCCGCCGGCGTGCAGGGCAACAGCCTCGATGCGCTGCTGCAGGCGGCCGACGCGTTCGTCGAGCTCGGGGTCACGATGCTGACCGTCGGCGTCAACGGACCCGACTACGACCTAACGCAGGCCGAGGCGCTGTGCCGGTGGCGCGACCGTCGTCAACAGAATGGAAACTGAACTGGCGGAACGGCTCCCGTTGCGGCAGGTACGTGAGATGCTTGCCGCGCCATGCCCAAGAAGTATGGGGTCAAAGAAAAAGACCTCGTGGTCTCGCATGTCGTCAACCTGGTGCTGACTGGCAAATTGCGGTCGGGGGACCGGGTTGATCGCAACGAGATCGCCAACGACTTAGGACTCAGCCGCGTCCCGATACAGGAGGCGGTGGTCCAGCTCGAACATGACGGCATCCTTTCCACGCAGTACCACCGTGGCGCGTACGTGGAACGATTCGACGAGTCCGTCGTGCGTGAACACCACGAGGTGTACGGGGTGTTGACTGGCCTCGCCTCGGCCCGCGCCGCGGTCGACGGCCTTCCGCGAATCCTCGACAAGCTAACCGTGTTGATCGAGGGCATGCGCGGCAGCAAAGACTCCCGCGCGTTTCAGGAGACCGCGTGGCAGTTCCGCAACGTGATCAACGACGAATACGCCGGCCCGCGATTGCAGGCCGCGATCCGTGCGTCGCAGACCTTCATCCCACGCACGTTCTGGCTGTCCTATCTCAACAACCACGACGTGATGTTGCCGTTCTACGAAGCCGAAACCGCCGCGATCCACCGGCGCGACCCCGATGGCGCGCGCGCGGCGTGTGCCGAGCGAGCCGAGTTGATGGCCAGGATCATGCTCGGTGAACTGGTGCGGCGCGGGGTGTTTCGACCGTCCGGAGCCGCCTGGCCGGCGACATCCAGCCCAGACGCATCGGTTGCGTTCTAAGTGAGCTGAAGGCGATTCCGCCGCGGCTCGGCGGCTACCTTGCTTTGGTGACCGCCGTCAAGACATCCGTCGTCGCCCTGATCGCGCTGCTGATCTGCAGCATGGGTCTGGCGGCGCCAGCGGCTGCCAACGTCGACCAGTGCGCACCGCCAGGAGTCCAGAGCGCCAGCGCGCTGCCGACCAATCTCGCGACGGCGGCGACGGGTCCCGGCGCCGACAGATACACGACCGCGACGGTCGCGCCGTTGACCGCCGTCAACGTCAACGCGCTGGGCCTGAGCGTGCCGGGCACGCTTACCGTCGGCACGCTGTCGGACGCGCCGCCGAGCATCTGCATCAACTCCGCAGGCCAGTTCACGGGCTTCGACAACGAACTGCTGCGTGCGTGCTGGACAACGTGACGCTGGCGCCGCGCAAGCTCAAGCGGCTCGGCGCCGAGCAGGCGCGCGAGCTGGGGCTGGAGCAGTTGGACCGCGTGGGGCTGCGGCACAGGGCCGATGTGCGGCCCGGCACGCTGTCCGGCGGGCAGCAGCAGCGGGTCGCGATCGCCAGGGCGTTGGCGATGTCGCCGCAGGTGATGTTCTTCGACGAGGCCACCTCGGCGGTGGATCCGGAGTTGGTCAAGGGCATCTTGTCCTTGATCGCCGATCTGGGCTCCGACGGCATGACGATGATGGTCGTCACACACGCAATGGGCTTCGCGCGGTCGACGTCGGACGCGGTGGTGTTCATGGATCACGGCCAGGTCGTCGAATCGGGTTCGCCGGAGCAAATATTCGAGGCCGCGGAGACGGATCGCCTGCGCCGGTTCCTATCACAAGTTTTGTGAGATCGATTGACGCGCATTCGCATGTGACAGCCACCGACAGGTTAGACTGGCGAATTATGGTGGAGACCGAATCGCAGGTCGGCGAGCTCGCCGGTGAGCTGCAGCGCGTGCTCTCCAAGGTGTTCTCGGTGCTTCGCCGCGGCGACACCAGTCGCACCGAGGCCGGCGATCTGACGCTGGCTCAGCTGTCGATTCTGCTGACTTTGCTCGACCAGGGCCCCATCCGGATGACGGACCTGGCCGCCCACGAGCGCGTGCGCACCCCCACCACCACAGTGGCGATCCGCCGGCTCGAGAAACTGGGTCTGGTGAAGCGCTCCCGCGACCCGTCGGATTTGCGGGCGGTGCTCGTCGACATCACCCCGAAGGGCTTGGCTCAGCACCGCGAAGCGCTGGCCGCGCGGCGGGCGCAGCTGGCCGCGCTTCTGGCGAAGCTCGGTCCCGAGGACCTAGAGACGCTCACCAAGGCGCTGGTCCCTTTGGAGCGGTTGGCCGAATAACTAGCCGAGCCAGTCAAGCACCGCGGCTGCGGTCCATGATTGCTGCATGCTGCCCAACGGTTCGCCGGTGAACGGCTCGTAGTACTCCGCGAAGGTGCCGTCGCTGGCTTGCCGCAGCCCTTCCCGCTTGAGCATCAGCGCGCGTTCGGCCCAGCCGCGGCGCGCGAAGCACCACGAGAACAGCCATGTCATCACCGGCCACACCGGTCCGCGCCAGTACTCGCGCTGCCGAAAGTCACGCGACACCGGCGACGTCGACGGGATCAGCGCGTACTTCAGATCCGGATGCCCGCAGAACCGTGGTCCTTCCAGCAGCCTCAGCAGGGCGCGCTCCTTGTCGTGCGATAGCCCGCCGCACAGCAGCGGTGCGAATTGCGCGACCGTCTCGGTGGCCACCCATTTATCGGCGCGAACGTCGAAATCCCTTGCGGCGCCGGTGCGTTCGTCACTGGTCTCGACGACGCCCCTGCGGAATCGCTCGGCCCACGCGTACAGGTCCTTGACGTCGGCGAGTGGCCGCTTGTAGTCCTCGCCGATCTCGGCCAACACCGTGCACGCCACCGACAGGATCGCCGACACGAACACGTCCTCCACGGCGAAGCTCATCACCTTGGGAAGCAACTCGTCGTCGTAGCGCGCCGACTTCATTTCCTCCAGCAGCCACAGATACCGGTCGTATTCGAGGTCGCTCGGGCGCTGGCTGGCATCGGTGACGATCGTGTTGTCCTCGCGCTGGTACTCGGGCACGCTGCCGGGAACCACGTTGGCGTAGGCGCTATCCCAGCGCGGCGAGTTGTCCATGCCGGACTCCCAGCCGTGGTAGAGCGTGACGCGGCCTCGCGATTTCGGGTCGCGGGCCTCGGCTAGCCAGCGGTGCCAGCGGACGAGGTCGGCCCACCGGCGATCGAGGAAGGCCTCGGCGACGGCGCGTGTGGACCGGCCACGCGAGCGCGCCTGGTCGAGGATTCTTTGCACAGCGATCGCGTGTACCGGCGGCTGGGTGATGCCCGACGTGTGGCGGGTTCTTGGCGCGTTCGCCGCAAGCGCAGAAGTGGCCCAGCGGGCGGGTCCGGGGAAGTAGCCGTCGACACCGTTGGCGAAGACGATGTGCGGGATCATCCCGTTTGTCCACTGCGCGCTTAGCAGCGTGTCGAGTTCGACGACGGCCCGCTCGACGCTCAGCGGCGCCAGCCCGATCGCCACGAACGCGGCGTCCCAGCTCCACATGTGCGGGTACAGCAACGGCGCCGCGGTGGTCATCGCACCCAGGTCATTGCCGCGCAGCAGGTATGCGGCGCGGGCGGCGAGCTGGGTCGGAGCGAAGCTGTGGTCGGGTGGCATCGCATCCATGATGCGACGTGAGCCTGGGACTCGCAGGTCGATAGTGTGGCGACATGCCGACCGCGATGATCACCGGGGCTTCCGGCGGCCTCGGATCGGCACTCGCCGAGGCGCTTGCGCCGACGCACACGCTGTTCCTCGCGGGCCGGCAGTCAGGGCGCCTAGACGAGGTCGCCACGCGGTTCGGTGCCACCACATGGCCGATCGATCTGTCCGACACCGACGCGATGCCGGCGGTCGTCGAGCCGATCGTCGAGCTCGACGTGCTGATACACAACGCTGGGGTGGCGTTCCCCGGACGCGTCGCCGAGTCGACTGTCGAAGAATGGCGTAAGACCATGGAGGTCAACGTCATTGGCGCCGTTGCTCTTACGCTCGAATTGCTGCCGGCCCTGCGCGCCGTCGGCGGTCGCGTCGTGTTCATCAACTCCGGGGCCGGCATCAACGCCTCACCCGGATTGGCGTCGTATACCGCAAGCAAGTTCGCGCTGCGCGGGTTCGCGGATTCGCTTCGCAACGACGAGCCGTCGCTGCGGGTGACGTCGGTTCACCCCGGGCGGATCGCCACAGATATGCAGGAAGGCCTGGTCGCCTACGAGGGTCGCGAGTACGACCCGTCGCGGTTCTTGAGCCCGGAGACCGTCGCAAAGGTGGTCGCCGACGCGATCAATGCGCCACCCGACGCGGATATCCGCGAGGTCGTCGTCCGCCCGCGGTGATTTGTGGCGCCGCAGCGGCGGTGAGCGCCGGTGCCGCTCCACAAATCGCTAGAGGACGATGTTGACCAGTCGGCCGGCGACCACGATCACCTTTTTCGGCGTCGCGCCGTTGAGGAACGCCTGCACCTTTTCGTCGGCCAGCGCGGCGGCCTCCATTGTGTCGGCATCGGCGTCCGCGGGCACCGTCACGTGGCCGCGGACCTTGCCGTTGACCTGCACGGGATACTCGACGGTGTCCTCGACGAGGTATTGCGGGTCGGCCACCGGGAACGGCCCGTGCGCCAGCGACGTGTCGTGGCCGAGCCGACGCCACAGCTCCTCGGCCAGATGCGGCGCCAGCGGCGCGACCATCAGCACCAGCGGCTCCAACGCCGTGCGCGCCGTCACACCCTGCTTGGTCAGGTGGTTGGTGTACTCGATCAGCTTCGCCGCCGCGGTGTTGTTGCGCAGCGCCACGTAATCGTCGGACACCCCCGCGATGGTGCGGTGCAACAGCCGCAGCGTTTCGGTGTCCAGCGCCTCGTGCTCGGCGACCCGCTCGGTGCCGGTCTGCTCGTCGACCACCAGCCGCCACACCCGCTGCAGGAATCGGTGCGCGCCGACGACATCTTTGGTCGCCCACGGCCGCGACGCCTCCAGCGGGCCCATCGACATCTCGTACACCCGCAGCGTGTCGGCGCCGTAGTTGTCGCAGATTTCGTCGGGTGACACCGAGTTCTTCAGGCTCTTGCCGATCTTGCCGAACTCCTGGAAGACCTCGATCTCACCGTTGGGCCCGGGCCAGTAGAACTTGCCGTCGCGTTCGGCGACCTCGGCGGCGGGCACGTAGGCGCCGCGGGAGTCGGTGTACGCGTAGGCCTGGATGTAGCCCTGGTTCACCAGTCGGCGATACGGTTCCTTCGAGCTGACGTGGCCGAGGTCGTAGAGCACCTTGTGCCAGAACCGCGAGTAGAGCAGATGCAGCACCGCATGCTCGACGCCGCCGACGTACAGGTCGACGCCGCCCGGGTCCTTCGCGCCGTGCTCGGCCGGTCGCGGACCCATCCAGTACGCCTCGTTTTCCTTGGCGCACAACTCTTCTGAGTTGTACGGGTCGGTGTAGCGCAGCTCGTACCAGGAGCTGCCCGCCCACTGCGGCATCACGTTTGTGTCGCGGCTGTAGGGCTTCAGACCGTCGCCGAGATCCAGCTCGACGTGCACCCATTCGGTCGCTTTGCCCAGCGGCGGCGACGGCTCGCTGTTTGCGTCGTCCGGGTCGAACAACACCGGCGAGTAGTCCGGCACATCGGGCAGCTCAACCGGCAGCGCCGACTCGGGCAGCGGGTGCGCACGGCCGTCGGCGTCGTACACGATCGGGAACGGCTCACCCCAGTACCGCTGCCTGGCGAACAGCCAGTCGCGCAGCTTGTACTCGACGCGCGCCCGTCCGTTGCCTTCTGTCTCCAGCCGCCTTGTGATGGCCTCCTTCGCCGCGGCGACACTCAGGCCGTTCAGGTAGTCGGAGTTGACGACTTCGCCGTCACCGCTGTATGCCCCCCGCGAAATGTCGCCGCCGGCAACCGTTTCCACGATCGGCAGGCCGAATTCGTTGGCGAAATCCCAGTCCCGCTGGTCGCCGCCGGGCACCGCCATGATCGCGCCTGTGCCGTAGCCGAGCAGCACGTAGTCGGCGATGAACACCGGAATCTGTTGCCCGTTGCCGGGATTGGTGGCGTGCGAGCCGAGGAAGACGCCGGTCTTCTCCTTGTTCTCCTGACGTTCCAGATCTGTCTTGGCGGCGATGGCGGAGCGATACGCGGCGACCGCTTCTATGGGCGTGGCGGCGCCGAACGTCCACCGCGGGTCGACATCGGCGGGCCACTGCGCCGCTGTCAGCTTGTCCACCAGCTCGTGCTCGGGCGCCAGCACCATGTACGTCGCGCCGAACAACGTGTCCGGCCGAGTGGTGAACACCTCGATGTCGCCGGCGTCGGTGTGGAAGAGGACCGACGCGCCTGT
>JBKOYU010000429.1:0-12725 GCA_046725575.1 Actinomycetota bacterium
CCAGCCCCTCGAGTTGCTAACCGCGGGTATATATGCGCCCTGAAAGTATGCGCCCTGAAAGTATGCGCCCTGAAAGTTTGATATCGCCCGTGATATCACTTTCTGCGACAACATGTGTTGCAGTTCTTGTGACGGGTGTGACCGGTCGGCTCGCTCTTCGCTCATCCTTTGCCCCCGATCTCCATGAGGTCTCCACGCATTCTTCATGTGCGGCCGCCTGCGGCGATTCATGCTGGTCACATGAAAAAGCATCTCCGCACCCTGCTCGTGGGTGTCAGCGCACTTCTCGCCCTGGGCACCCTGTCCGCTTGCTCCGGCGGGAAGACCACCGAAGCCACCAACACCTCCGAGGCGGTCACCACCCCGCCTGCGGCAACCGCAAAACCGTTCCCGCAGTCGGCGAGGTACGTCGCCGATATGAAGGCGGCCGACGGCAAGACCATGGCCATCGGCATCTCCGTCGACGGCGAATCGGTAGCCGCTTATGCGTGCAACGGCACCGACGATGAAGCCTGGTTTTTCGGCAACCAGACCGAGGGCAAGATCGACATCAAGTCCCGGTTCCGCGACACCCTGCGGGCCGAATTCACCGGCACCGACGTTGCGGGCGATCTCACGATGAACGGTGTCGCCTACAAGTTCACCGCGGCGCCGGTGTCGGGCGCAGCCGGCATGTACACCGCTGACTTCGAGGGTGTGCGCGCATCGTGGGTGGTGCGTCCCGACGGGAGCGCGACCGGCGTCCAGTTCAGCCCGGCCACCGGCCAGAAACTCGAGCAGTCCGACATTCAACAGCTCGCCGACGACCAATTCCGCGCCCAGGTGCGCAACACGCGCAAGCTCCAGCAGGCGGCGCAACTTACGAAGCTGCAGAACGGCTCCATGAGCTCAACAATCAACGGCCACCAGGTGACGGCGACTTTGGTCACCGGCACCTTCCGCCTGTCATAACACCTTCTCGCCCAACGGCTCAGCCCGCGACCGTCTCAACGCTCGCACCGGCTGGGCCGTTGGTCTTTGCCTCACGTAGCATCAAACCCTTCAGCGGCGATACGGCGGCGCGTAGCGTCGCCCCACCGTAAATATCTCCGCCGAGCTGGCCGTGCCTTTGGCGCCGACGGCTCCTGCCCTCAATCGTCGGTGGTCCCACCGCAAGTGGGGATTGATCCGCCTCCTATCGCCACTGGGAGCTACTGGCCGAGCTCACGCCCGACCAGATCGCCAAAGCCACTGAGCTGCATGCCAAGTCGGAGTCGGAAGGACAGCGGCGAATGACCGCCCTGCACGGCGGCCGGGTGGATCAACTCGAGATCTATCCGAACCTGTGGGCAGGCGTCGGACTGGTCCGCGGAGGCGCGGGCACGGCGCTGGTCGGCAGCCACGAGGAAGTCGCGAACCTGATCTACGAGTACCACTCGCTCGGCTTCGACGAGTTCATCCTCTCGGGCTACCCGCATCTGGAGGAGGCCCACTGGTTCGCCGAGGGCCCGCCTGAGTAATTGCTATTATCTGCGTATGAATGCAGATAAGCAGGTCTGCGGGCGGCGGTTGGCCGATGACCAAGCCGACCTCGTCGTTGAGGTGTTCCGGATGCTGTCCGACTCGACCCGCGTTCAGCTGCTGTGGGCGCTCGCCGACCGCGAGCTGTCGGTCAACGAACTCGCCGGGCGGGTGGGCAAGCCGGGACCATCGGTGTCACAACACCTGGCCAAGCTGCGGATGGCGCGGCTGGTGCGTACCCGGCGGGAAGGCACCCAGGTGTTCTATCGGCTGGAGAACGATCACGTCCGCCAGCTCGTCACCGACGCGGTGTACAACGCCGAGCACGCCGCGGGCGGCGTTCCCGCACACCATCTCGACGACGCCGAGCTGCGGGTGCTGCACGAGGGAGCGGGCTGATGGGAATCGGACATAGTCACGACCACACCGACGGCGTCGACGACGCCCTGCGCGACAGCGCCGCCGGCATCCGCGCCGTCAAGATCAGCCTGGTGGCGCTGGGCATCACCGCCGCGGCGCAGCTCGTCGTCGTCGCGCTGTCCGGTTCGGTCGCGTTGTTCGCCGACACCGTGCACAACTTCTCGGACGCATTGACCGCGGTGCCGCTGTGGATCGCTTTCTCGATGAGCCGACGGGCCGCCACCCGTCGGTATACGTACGGCTTTGGGCGAGTTGAGGATCTGGCCGGGTTGTTCGTCGTTGCGGTGATCGCGATCTCCGCGGTGGTGGCCGCCGTCGAGGCGATCCGCCGGCTGATCGATCCCGTCCCACTGACACATTTGAGCTGGGTCGCGGCGGCCGGCGTCGTCGGATTCCTCGGCAACGAAGTGGTGGCTCTGTACCGCATTCGCGTCGGCAACCGCATCGGGTCGGCCGCATTGCGGGCCGACGGAATGCATGCGCGCGCAGACGGTTTGACGTCCTTGGCGGTGGTCGCGGGCGCCATCGGCGCGGCGCTGGGATTCCCAGCGGCCGATCCGATCGTCGGCCTAGTGATCGCGGGCGCTATTGCCGTCGTATTGATCTTCGCGGCACGCGATGTGTTCGGCAGGCTGTTGGATCGTGTCGATCCCGCCCTGGTCGACAGCGCTGTCACGGTGCTGGCCGCGCGGCCGGGAGTCCGCGCGGTTCGACGGGTCAGGATGCGCTGGGTCGGTCATCAGCTGGAAGCCGATGCCGAACTCGACGTCGACCCGTCGCTGACCCTGGCCGACGCGCATACCGTGGCCCACGGCGCCGAACATGAACTGGCCCATAGCATTCCGAAGCTCGGCTCGGTGATCGTGCACGCCTACCCGGCCCACGACGCCGTGCTCAGCAGCTGAACATCTCACCGACCTGCGGTGGGGAAGTGGCGGGTTGCAGACACCCGAACGGTTGCACACCCCCATCACTGAACCGAGCGGCCGACTGATGGGCGTAATTCGCGCAGACCAGCCCCGCCTGGTCGCTGCGGCACCGGTAGTCACCGAACGCCAGCGACTGACCGTATGGCAATTCCGGCCCCGAGCCCGCGGCGAAGCGGCCGGGGTCGCCGTGCACCGAACCGACCCGCACGCTCAACCCGTCGTAGTCGATCCAGCCGCCTTTCCACTCGCCGTATGCGTCCTCGGGCCGCGGCGGCGGGTTCTTGAGATCGACCAGGCACGCCAGCGCGCCTGCGCTGTATTTCGAGTCGGTCATGCAGTTGGCCTTGCCCGACGGCGTGACGAACGCGACGTCGTTGCCGAGGTCCGTCGTTTCGCCGTCGCGCGTCGCGGAGTGATACCGGCCCGGATCGGCAGGCGCGCCCGCTTCCATCCAGGCGATGACGTCGCTGATCGGCGCCCCGGGGCCGGGCGATTTGGCGGGAGTTGTCGAGGTCGGTGACGTCGTGGTTGGTGCGGCGCGCGTCGTGCTCGGCGGAACCGTCAGCGAGGGCGTCGACCGCTCGGCATCCCCACCGACCGACTGTGAACACCCCGCCACCAGCACAGACGCCGCGATCAGGCCAGCAATCCGCATAACGGCCAAGGCTAGCGGGCCGACACGCAGTCGCTGGCCAGGCGCGGCGGCGATGCTGTTTCGATACCGTCGGGTCATGCACGAACACGTCGTCCGCGCAACCATCGAGTCCGGCACGGTCGAAGGTTTCACCCGCGACGGCGTGAACCGGTGGCGATCGATTCCGTATGCGCGGTCGCCGGTGGGCCGCCTCCGGCTGCGTGCACCTCAGCCGGTGGAGCCGTGGCCGGGCGTCCGGCACTGCCACGGATTCGGCTATTGCGCACCGCAACATCGCATGTACACGATCCTCGCCCCCGGCAAGTACCAGCCGATGGGCGAGGACTGCCTGACGCTCAACGTCGTCACGCCTAAACGTTCTGCCGATCACCCGCTGCCGGTCATGGTGTTCATCCACGGCGGCGGCTACTTCATGGGCAGCTCGGCGACGCCGATCTACGACGGCGCGGCGCTGGCGCGTAGGGGCTGCGTGTACGTATCGGTGAACTACCGGTTGGGCGCGCTGGGATGCCTGGACCTCTCCTCGCTGTCCGACAAGGACATCACCTTCGACGACAACCTGTATTTGCGGGACCTGGTGATGGCGCTGCGCTGGGTGCGCGACAACATCGCGGCCTTCGGCGGTGACCCCGATAACGTGACGATTTTCGGCGAGAGCGCAGGCGCGCACGCCGTCGCCACGCTGCTGGCCGTTCCCGACGCCAAAGGCCTATTTGCCCAGGCGATTTCGGAGAGCCCGGCCGCGGGCATGGTCCGCTCACCCGATGTCGCGGCCGAGTACGCCACCAAGTTCGCTGCGCTGCTTGGTGCCCGCAAGGAGGACGGTGCCCACGCCGTGATGACGGCCCGTCCGGCAGAGCTGGTAGACGCGTTCGACCGGCTTGTCAGGCAGGGTCAACGCGAGATGCTCGGCGCGTTTGCGGCCGGCCCGACCCACGGCACCGACTACCTGCCGCTGGACCCCGTCGAGGCGATGCGTGACGGTAAGGCACACCGCGTGCCGCTCATCGTCGGCACCAACGCCGAGGAAGCCAGGCTGTTCGGCCGTTTCCTCAAGCTCCTGCCGATGACCGAACCGATGATCGAGCGGCTGCTGGCGGCGGCGGAACCCGGTGAGCGCGAACGCATTACCGCCGCGTACCCCGGCTACCCAGACCCTGCGGCCTGCATCGAGTTCGGCGGCGACTTCGCGTTCGGATCAGCCGCGTGGCAGATCGCCGAGGCGCACAGCCGGCACGCCCCGACCTACCTCTACCGCTACGACTACGCGCCGCGCACGCTGCGCTGGTCGGGCCTGGGCGCCACGCATGCGACCGAGTTGTTGGCGGTGTTCGACGTCTACCGCACGAAGTTCGGCCGGCTGCTCACCGCGGCCGCCGACCGGCGCAGCGCGCTGCGGGTCAGCGACGATGTCCAGGCCCGTTGGCGGGCCTTCAGCCGTACCGGCGCGCCCGGCGCGGACTGGCCCGCGTACACCAGCGCCGACCGCGCGGTGATGGTGTTCGATCGGCGTCCGCGCGTCGAATACGACCCGCACGCCGACCGCAGGCAGGCGTGGGAGGGATTCTCGCTGGCCACCGGCTGACGCCGTAGCCGAATCCGCTGCGCGGCGTGGCGCGGATGTGATTGCGTAATCCCGTGGCTCACCCACTGGATCCGCTCTACGGCGACGAGTTCAGGGCGGTCGCGTCGATCCTTGCCCGCGAGCACGGCGTTGGTGACGGCTGGCGGTTCGCATCGATCGAGTTGGCCGAACCGGGCAAGACCGAACTGCAGGCGTTCGACGACGGGGGACCGCCGCCGCGGCGACGCGCCGAGGTGATTTGCCTGCAGCGATCGAGCAATGCGACGTACAAGAGCGTGGTCTCATTGACCGACGACCGCGTCGAGTCGTTCGAGCATATCCCCGGCGTGCAGGCCAACTTCACCGTCGACGAGTTCGTCGAGTGCGACCAATTGCTGCGCACCCATCCCGACCTCATCGCCGCCCTGGCCAAGCGCGGGATCACCGACATGGATCTGGTGTTCTTCGACACCTGGACCTACGGCGACGCGGTCGCACCGCCGGAGTACCGCGACCGGCGGCTCGGCTGGTCGGACAGCTGGGTCAAGGCCGTGCCAGGCGCCAACCCGTACGCACATCTGGTCAGCGGGCTGCACTGCGTGATCGACCTCAATGCGATGGAGTTGCTGCGCGTCGAAGACAGTGGTCCATTTTCTGGGGAAGGCGTCGAGACGCCCGACGTGATGGGCGAGTACGTGCCGAGCCACATTCCCGAACGCATCCGCACGGCGTCGCGACGCGAGCCGCTCAAGCCGCTGCACATCACCCAACCCGAGGGACCGTCGTTCACGTTGGACGGCAACCTGCTGCAGTGGCAGAACTGGTCGCTGCGGATCGGGTTCAACCACCGCGAGGGAATGACTCTGCACACTCTCCGATACCGCGACGGCGACCGGAATCGCTCTGTGGCGCACAGATTGTCGTTCGCGGAGATGATCGTTCCCTACCGCGACCCCTCGGACGACCATTACCGGCGCACCGCGTTCGACATCGGCGAGTGGGGGTTGGGCTTCATGACCACGTCGCTGGAGCTCGGGTGCGACTGCCTGGGCGAGATCCGTTACCTGGATGCGGTTTTGCACAACAGCAAGGGCGAGCCGTACACGATCAGCAACGCTATCTGCATCCACGAGGAAGACAACGCCGTGCTGTGGAAGCACGTCGACCATGACATCGGCACCGAGGTGCGTCGGATGCGGCGGCTCACGATCTCGTTCCACGTCACCGTCGCCAACTACGAATACCTCGTGTACTGGCGGCTGTACCAGGACGGCAACATCGAATGCGAGGTGCGGGCCACCGGCATCATGGTGACCACGCCGCTGGCAGCGGGGCAGCCCCACCCGAACGGCACGCTCGTCGACGACCGCACGTACGCGCCGTTCCACCAACACTTCCTGGTCGCCCGGCTCGACATGGACATCGACGGCAGCGACAACACCGTGTACATGACGGAGTCACACGCGGAACCAGTCGGCCCAGACAATCCGCACGGGCTTTCGCTCGTCGTCCGCAACGTGCCGCTGCGCACCGAGAGCCAGGCCAAGCAGGATGTCAACTTCGCGACGCAACGCAGCTGGAAGGTCGTCAACACCAACGTGGTGACCGGCCTCGGTGCCCACCCGTCGTACAAATTGGTGCCGAGCGGGGCGATTCCGCCGATGTTCGACCCCGAATCGCCCGTCGTCGAACGCGCCGGTGTCATCGGCCATACCTTGTGGGTGACCCCCAACCGGCCCGATGAGCGTTGGCCCGCAGGGGAATTCGTGAACCAGTCGAAACGCGACACCGGTCTGGGCCGCTGGACGTTGGCCAACAGGTCCATCGAGAACACCGATGTGGTGATGTGGTACGTGTTCGGCATTCACCACATCACCCGGCCGGAGGACTGGCCGGTGATGCCCGTCGACGTGGTGTCCTTCTGGCTCAAGCCGTTCGGGTTCTTCGACCGCAACCCGGCACTCGACGTCGTCGGCGCCCACACCTCAACGACCAGTGCACACCACTGACGTCGTGCAGCGGCCGACCGATCTGACGGTCGAGTGGCTCACCGCCGCCCTGGGCGTACCGGTGAGCGATTTCGCCTTCGAACGCATCGGCACGGGCCAGATGAGCGAGTGCTACCGCGTCGCATTGACGTACGCGGACGGTGATGACGGCCCGGGTTCGGTGGTGCTCAAGGTCGCTGCCACCGACCCGGTGAGCCGCCAGACCGGCCTCGCGCTTGGTCTGTACGAACGCGAGGTGCGGTTTTACACCGACATCGCGCCGGGCATTGACGGACCGATCGCGCCATGCCACCACGCCGCCTTCGACACCGAGACGGGCGCGTTTCACCTGCTGCTCGGAGACGCGGGACCTGCTGCGGGCCTACCACGACGCCCTCGGTGCGAACGCGTTGATCAGCCTCGACGACGTGCGCGATGGGGTGCGTCGGCAGAGCTTCGTCGGGGTGACGATGGCGATCGTCTCGTCGATGCTCGTCGCACAGACTGACCGCGGCGACGAGATGTTCATGGTGATGCTGCGGCGGCACTGTCAGCACGTGCTCGACACAGATGCGCTGGCCGTGCTGCCCGACCCCTCGGAAAATCCTGCCGCCGAGCCGCTTACCCCCACGGCCGACGACGAGGGCCCGCACGTGGCGACCGACGAACCGCTTTGGAACGAGAGCTGGTACTTCGACTTCGCCGACCTGGAGCAGGGAGTCGGTGGCTGGATACGGCTAGGGCTGTACCCGAACCAGCGCACCGCATGGATCAATACGCTGTTGTGCGGTCCCGACATGCCCACGGTCGCGATCAACGACTTCGAGGGCGTGCTGCCGGAGGATGCCGCCGCGGTTCAGACCGACGCCGTTGACCTCGCCCTCGCTGCGACCGAGCCGCTGCAGACATACAGGGTGACCGTGCGTGGACGGGGCCAGGCGTATGACGATCCGGCCGCGCTGTTGCGGGGTGACGCTGGCAGACCCGTCGAGGTGACAATGGATCTGGTGTGGACGACGGCGGGCATGCCGTATCAATACCGCATCACCCCGCGCTATGAGATCCCGTGCACTGTATCGGGCACTGTCACTGTCGACGGCCGCGAGGTCGTCGTGCGTGAGGTCGCCGGTCAGCGTGATCACTCGTGGGGTATGCGCGACTGGTGGGCCATGGACTGGGTATGGAGCGCATTGCATCTCGACGACGGCACGCACATTCACGGCGTGGACATCCGCATCCCGGGCGCCCCGCCGATCGGCATCGGATACCTGCAGCAGCCGGGTCGGCCGCTGGTCGAACTGCCCGCCGTCACTGCGCGGGAAACGTTCGGCGACAACGGTTTACCGCAGGCGACGACGATCGATTTTGGCGAGCTGACCGCCACCATCGACATTCGCGGGCACGCACCTGTGCTGTTGACGGCGCCCGACGGGCGGGTCAGCCACTTCCCGCGGGCCTGGGCGATGGTCACCACTGACGACGGCCGCAGCGGTGTCGGCTGGGTCGAATGGAACCGCAACCAACTGCACGCCTGACTCGTCCCGCCAGCGCTCCGTAACCACATATCTGAATTTGCCCGCGTAGCGAGCGACAACACCGCAACATGTCAGACGGGCGATGCGGATGTGCCGCACCGAAATCCTTTGTGGGTACGCGTAGGTCTATCTGTCGCTCGCTACGCGGGCAGTTTCGAATAGGTCCCCGGGGAGGACCGCGCTATCAGCCTGATCGGTCTGGGCCTGATCCGGTACGCTCCCCGCTGATGCGGATCATCGTCACGGGCGGCAACAGCGGAGTCGGGAAGGCGACTGCCGCCGTGCTCGCCGACCCCGGCCACAGCGTGGTGATCGCCTGCCGCAGCATCGAGAAGGCCGAACGGGCGGCCGTCGACATTGTCGGGCGATGTCGAGGTGGCACCGCTCGATCTCGCCGATCTCGCCAGTGTGCGCGCATTCGCCAACTCGGTGGAAACCGTTGATGTGCTGGTAAATAACGCCGGCGTGATGGGTCTGCCGCTGACCCGGACCGCCGACGGCTTCGAGGCCCACATGGGGATCAACCACCTCGGCCACTTCGCCTTGACGTGTCTGCTCGGTGACAAGATCAAAGACCGGGTCGTCTCGGTGGCAAGCGCGATGTACCTATTTGCCCGCATCCATTTCGATGACCTGAATTGGCAGACCCGCAGGTATTCGGCGATGACGGCCTACGCGGAATCCAAGCTGGCCAATCTGCTTTTCGTCCGCGAGCTCGCCAGCCGAGGCATCCGGGCATACGCGTCGGATCCGGGCATGACCGACACCGGCATTACGAGAAGCACCGCTGCCGGGCTGCCCATAGGTGAGCGAAACCCGGTGTGGCACATCTTGCAGAGTCCCGCGCAGGGTGCGCGGGCGAGCCTTCAGGCGGTGACCACCTTCTGCGTGATCGGCGTCAGCGCCTGGAAGAGCCTCTCGACTTCGTCGTCGTCGAGCGCATCGAGCGCCGACAATGCCAGGCGGTCGGTGGTGTCCTCGATGCGCTGCTTGAGGTCTCGGCCAGCGTCGGTGAGTGCGCCGTCGCCGTCGAGTAGCCCCCTATCGGCCAGCCGGTTGCGGTAGTGGTTCCACTGCCGCTCGTCGTAGTCACGGCTGCGCATGATCATCTCTTGCGGCACCGGGCCGGCGGCGGCGTGCAGCACGTTGCTCTCACGGCCCGACACACCGAGCGTGGACAGCACGGCCACATGCCCGTCTCCACGATCCTCCCGCAGCAGTGTGACGGCGTGCCACAGCCTGGCCACGGGTTCGTCCGGCCAGTCCAGCGCCACGTTCGCCGCGAACAACGGCCGACCGTCCAGCGGCGCGTTGCGGGCGGCCTTCTCGGCCAGTTGGGCCGCGGCACCGGCATCGTCGTCGGTCACGCCGTAGCGGCGAAGCGCCGCCACTGCCGACTCCTGGCGGACGCGCAGCGTGTCCGACGGCGACGCGATGTCCCAGACCGCGGGTAGCGCTGACGGTCACCACGGTCAGCGGCGGCAGTATCAAGTACAACTACGCGCCCCACCCTAGGACGGTTCCGAAAACTCTTCGGCCACAGCCGATACCGCCTCGTCGATGATCGCGCGCATGGCGCGCTCGGCGGCGTCCTCGTCCCCCAGCCGAATCGCGCGTGCAACCTGGTCGTGCAGTTCGATGGCCGCCGGGTTCGGCACGTCGGGCATCATGCCGTGGTGGGTGCGGCCGGTGAGCACCTCGGCGACGACACCATTCAGCGCCCGGAACATCTCGTTGCCGCTGGCTTCGAGAAGCGTCTGGTGAAAGATCTTGTCCGCCAACAAGTACGCCTCGAGATCTCCCGAGCGGCCATGCACCACCATGTCTGACACTGCGGCCGCCATGATCCGGCACTGATGCGGGTCGGCGCGTCGGGCGGCCAGCGCCGCGGCGGCCGGTTCGAACCCGCGCCGCAGCTCCGAGAGCGACACCAGCTGCGCGGCCCGGTCGCCGGCCTCGAGCCGCCACCGAATCAGAAGGGGATCGAAGACGTTCCATTTCTCGGCCGGCTGAATCGTGATTCCCACTCGCCGGCGCGAAGCGACCATGCCCATCGACTCCAGCACCCGGATCGCCTCACGGGCGACGCTGCGCGACACGCCGTGCCGCGCGCTGACCCCCTCGAGCGTGAGCACCCGCCCGGGTGCGCACTCCCCGGACACGATCGAGGTGCCCAGCGCGGCGAGCAAGTTGCCGTGCAGAGCGCCGACGTTTGCTTCGGTGGTCACGCATACATCTTGTCATAGCTTTGCTGAGGCCACTAAAAACATATGATTCCGCTGCTGAGTTGCAATCGTATGCCTTTTGAGGCATGCTGTGTGCCGTCAAGCACAACTGGGTAGGTGGAGGGGATGGCGTCACCAATCGTCGTAATGGGGGTTTCTGGCTCCGGTAAGTCGACCGTCGGCGCGGCGTTGGCGCAGCGCATGCGGGTGCCGTTCGCGGACGCCGACGACTTTCATCCGCCCGCCAACATCGCCAAGATGACGGCCGGTCAACCCCTCGATGACGACGACCGCTATCCGTGGCTGGAAGCGATCGGGGAGTGGCTCGCACAGCATGGCGACGGCGGGGTGATGAGCTGCTCGGCGCTGAAGCGCAAGTACCGCGACCAGTTGCGCCGTCACTGTCCGGATGTCGAATTCCTGCATCTGTCCGGCACGCCCGAGGTCATCGGCATGCGACAGGCCAGCCGGCCCGGACATTTCATGCCCGCGTCCCTGCTGGCATCTCAGTTCGCCACGCTCGAGCCGCTCGGGCCCGATGAACGCGGCATCGCCATCGATGTCGATCAGAACATCGATTCCATCGTCGACAACTACATATCCGCCACGCGCACAACCGAACAGGAGAACCGATGACTTCAGAAATCGGGCTGGCAATCACCACCCTGGCGGCCGACACCGAGCTGCCAGAACCCGTCGCAGCCGGCTGGCAGCTCATTCTTGCGGCACTGGCCGGAATCGCACTGATTGTCGTGCTGATCACGGTCGCTAAGCTTCATCCGTTCCTCGCATTGATTTTCGGCGCCGTGACCGTCGGTCTTGTCGCACAGGGGTGGACGAACCTGGGAGACGTCCTCGACTCATTCGGCGACGGCTTCGGTACCACCGCGGCAGGCGTGGGCATTCTGATCGCGCTTGGCGCGATGTTCGCCAAGCTGCTCGCCGATTCCGGCGGGGCTGACGAGATCGTCGACACCATCGTCGGACACGCGTCGCCACGAATGTTGCCATGGGCAATGGCGTTGGTGGGCGCCATCATTGGCCTGCCCATGTTCTTCGAGATCGGCCTGGTGTTGCTGATGCCGGTGATCTACCTGGTCGCCAAGCGGTCGCAGCTGTCGCTGATCACCGTCGGAATCCCTGCGCTGGCCGGGCTTTCGGCCATGCACGGTCTGGTGCCTCCGCACCCCGGCCCGTTGACGGCGATCGACCTGCTGAAGGCTGATCTTGGCGTCACGCTGGCGTTGGGCGTGCTTGTCGCGATTCCAACCGTCATCGTCGCGGGTCCGCTGTTCGGCAGGCTGGCCGGGCGGTGGGTGGTCGTGGATGTGCCGGACCGGTTCGAAGCCGACGACTTCGCCAGGAACGGCGGCGGTAGCGTGACGACCGCCGCGGCGGGCGCCGAGGGTGAGGGCACGACGACCCAAACCGCCACCCGCGTTGAGCGCCAACGGCCCAGCTTCGGCATCACCTTGTTCTCTGTGCTGTTGCCGGTCGGCTTGATGATGGGTAAGGCGCTGGTCGATATCTTCATCGACGACAAGGGCAACCTGCTGCGCCAAACCTTCGACATTCTTGGCCGTCCGCTCGTGGCGCTGTTGATCGCGGTCGTGGTCGGCATTTTCACACTGGGCCGTGGCGCGGCGATGACGCGCGATCAGATCGTCAAATGCCTTGAGACGTCACTGCCCCCGGTCGCCGGCATCATCCTGATCGTCGCCGCCGGCGGCGGATTCAAGCAGGTCCTGGTGGACACCGGTATCGGCACGATGCTCGCGGACTGGGCAAAGGGCACCGGTATCTCGGTGATCCTGCTGGCCTGGGTGCTGGCTGTATTGATCCGGCTCGCAACGGGTTCCGCGACGGTGGCCACCATCACCGCATCGTCGCTGATGCTGGGTCTGGTGGA
>JBKOYU010001047.1:0-5065 GCA_046725575.1 Actinomycetota bacterium
AGGCACCAGAGTGTCATTGACCTGCGGCAGCGCCCGGTTCTCGCTGCCCACCATGGCGGTCGAGGACTATCCGGCGCTGCCCGTCCTGCCCGAGGACACGGGTGTCATTTCGGCGGAGCTGTTCGCCGAAGCCATCGGCCAGGTGGCCGTTGCCGCCGGCCGCGACGACACGCTGCCGATGCTGACCGGCATCCGCGTCGAGATTTCCGGCGAGAAGGTGGTTTTGGCGGCCACCGACCGCTTCCGGCTCGCGGTACGTGAGCTGACATGGTCGACGGAATCCGCGGATATCGAGGCTGCGGTGCTGGTGCCGGCCAAGACATTGGCCGAAGCCGCGAAGGCCGGAGCCGACGGCACCGACGTGCATTTGTCGTTGGGCGCCGGGCCGGCGGTCGGCAAGGAAGGCCTCCTGGGTATTCGCAGCGAGGGCAAGCGCAGCACCACCCGCTTACTCGACGCCGAGTTTCCGAAGTTCCGTCAGCTGTTGCCCGCCGAGCACACGGCGATCGCGACCATCGGTGTCGCGGAGCTCACCGAGGCGATCAAGCGTGTAGCGCTCGTGGCCGACCGCGGCGCGCAGGTGCGGATGGAATTCGCCGACGACGTGCTGCGGCTGTCGGCCGGTGCTGACGACGTCGGGCGCGCCGAAGAGGATCTTCCCGTCGCGTTCTCGGGTGACCCGCTGACGATCGCGTTCAACCCGACTTACCTGACGGACGGTTTGGGTTCGTTGCATTCGGAGCGGGCGACGTTTGGTTTCACGACACCCAGTCGTCCCGCGGTGTTGCGCCCGGCAAGTGAGGATGATGGGTCTGTCGGCGCAAGTGGTCCCTTCCCGGCCGCTCAAACCGACTACGTCTACCTGTTGATGCCGGTGCGGCTTCCGGGCTAACCGGCCCTACCGCCACGAAAGAGGCGCGCACATGCAATTGGGTCTCGTCGGCCTGGGCAAAATGGGTTTCAACATGCGGGAACGCCTGCGCGAGGGCGGGCACGAGGTGATCGGGTACGACCCCCGGCCGGAGGTCACCGATGTGCCGACGCTCGGGGCGCTGGCCGAAGCGCTCAGCGCGCCGCGGGTGGTGTGGGTGATGGTGCCGTCCGGCCCGATTACCCGCGAAACAATCACCGCTTTAGCCGGCGTACTCGGTGCCGGCGACTTGGTTATCGACGGCGGCAACTCCCGCTACACCGAGGACGGACCGCACGCAAAACTGTTGGGCGACAGGGGAATGACGTTCATCGACGCCGGTGTGTCGGGCGGCGTGTGGGGTTTGAAGGAAGGCTATGGCTTGATGATCGGCGGCAGCGACGCCGACATCGAGCGGGCGATGCCGATCTTCGACACCCTGCGTCCGCCAGGACCACGCGAGGACGGTTTCGTCCACGCCGGACCGGTCGGCGCCGGGCATTACGCGAAGATGGTGCACAACGGCATCGAGTATGGCCTCATGATGGCCTACGCCGAGGGCTACGAGTTGTTGGCGGCCGAAGACCTGATCACCGACACCCAGGCCGTCATCCAGGCTTGGACGAACGGCACGGTGGTTCGGTCTTGGTTGCAGCAACTGCTCGCCAAGGCGTTGAAGGAAGACCCGAAATTCGTCGAGATCAGCGGCTACACCGAGGATTCCGGCGAAGGCCGGTGGACGGTCGAGGAGGCGATCAGCCACCGCGTGCCGATGCCCGTCATCGCCGCCTCGTTGTTCGCGCGGTTCGCGTCCCGCCAGGAGGACTCCCCGGCGATGAAGGCCGTCTCCGCGTTGCGGAACCAGTTCGGTGGGCACGCGGTCAAGAGGGTCAGCGAGTCCGGTTAGGTGTACGTCCGCCAGTTCACGTTGACCGACTTCCGGTCGTGGCCCAGGGTCGATCTGGAACTCGAACCCGGCAGGACGGTTTTCGTCGGGCCCAATGGCATCGGGAAGACGAATCTTGTTGAGGCGCTCTGGTATTCGGCGACGCTCGGCTCGCACCGCGTTGCCTCGGACGCACCGCTGATCCGGGAGGGCGCCGAGCGGGCGGTGGTGTCGACCATCGTGGTCAACGACGGACGCGAGATGGCCGTCGACCTGGAAATCACGGCGGGGCGCGCCAACAAGGCACGGCTGAACCGCTCCCCCGTACGTTCTGCGCGCGAGGTGCTCGGCGTGTTGCGGGCGGTGCTGTTCGCCCCCGAGGACCTGGCGTTGGTGCGCGGGGACCCGAGCGAACGTCGCCGCTACCTAGACGAATTGGCCACTACACGACGGCCGCGGGTCGGCGGGGTGCGGGCAGACTACGACAGAGTGCTGCGGCAGCGCGCCGCGCTGTTGAAAACCGCGGGCGCTGCCCGTCACCGCGGTGACCGCAGCGTGCTCGACACGCTCGACGTGTGGGACGGGCACCTCGCCGCGCACGGCGCCCAACTGATCGCGGCGCGCGTCGAGCTCGTCAACCAGCTGGCCCCCGAGGTGGAAAGGGCCTATCAACTGCTGGCACCGTCGTCACGACCTGCCTGCATTCACTACCGCAGCGCCGTCGAGGTGGTCGAGAACGAGGCGGCCGCGGGTAACGACAGCGCGGAGCTCTTCGAGGCCGCGCTGCTGGATGCGCTCGCCCGGCGCCGCGAGGCCGAGCTCGAACGCCGGGTGTGCCTGGTGGGCCCGCACCGCGACGACCTCGAGCTGCGACTGGGCGACCAGGTTGCGAAAGGCTTTGCAAGCCATGGGGAATCGTGGTCGATGGCGTTGGCGCTGCGCCTGGCCGCGTACGAGCTGTTGCGCGCGGACGGCGGGGATCCAGTGCTGTTGCTGGACGACGTATTCGCCGAACTCGACACCGCCCGCCGGCAGGCGCTGGCGAACGTCGCGGGACACGCGGAACAGGTACTCGTGACCGCCGCAGTGCACGACGACATTCCTTCGGACTGGGATGCGAGACGGATCGAGATCACCATGCGCGACGACGACACCGGCCGGGTATCGATGGTGGGGGCATGACTGACAACGAGGAGACAGAAACCGGGCCACCCGCCCACCTGGCCGGACTGGCCGGGATGGACCTGGTGCGCCGCACACTCGAGGAGGCGCGGGGGGCGGCCCGGGTCCAGGGCAAGGATGTCGGCCGCGGCCGCAGCTCGCCGGTCCGTCGCCGCGTGGCCGGGAGCAGCCGACGGCGCTGGTCGGGTCCTAGCCCGGACTCGCGGGACCCGCAGCTGCTCGGGTCGGCGACGCGTGATTTGGCGCGCAGTCGCGGCTGGTCGGGGCGGGTTGCCGAGGGCTCGGTGTTCGGCCGGTGGCCGGGGGTGGTCGGCGAACAGATCGCTGCACACGCCAGGCCGACGTCGCTGAACGACGGGGTGCTCACCGTGTCCGCCGAATCGACGGCGTGGGCCACCCAGCTCCGGATGGTCCAGTCGCAACTATTAGCCAAGGTCGCGACAGCGGTTGGCGACGGCGTGGTGACGTCGCTGAAAATCGTCGGTCCGGTCGGCCCGTCGTGGCGCAAGGGGCGGTTTCACATCGCCGGCCGCGGGCCCCGCGACACATACGGATAGCGGCCCAGCCGCTCATACCCTGAGAGCCGTCAGAAGGCGGCGATCTTAGTTCTCAAGCGTCTTCACACACCCTTGATCGTAAAATTCCACAGGCGGCGCGAATAGGTGTGTAGAAACGCCGCCTCAGAATCGGTCCTGGCGCTATCTGCCGGTAGACTGTTCGCATGACTTGCCGGCGATAACGACTATCGCCAGAGCACCACCCCCATCCAAGAGAGTAGGGACCCTTCCGCCCGTGGCTGCTGCGAAGAAGAAAGCACAACAGGAATACGGCGCCCAGTCCATCACGATTCTCGAGGGACTAGAGGCCGTCCGCAAACGTCCGGGCATGTATATCGGCTCCACCGGCGAGCGCGGTCTGCACCACCTCATCTGGGAGGTGGTCGACAACGCCGTCGACGAGGCGATGGCCGGCTACGCCAGTCGTGTGGACGTGCGGATGCTGGAGGACGGCGGAGTCGAGGTCACTGACGACGGCCGCGGCATCCCGGTGGGGATGCATGCATCCGGCGTGCCGACCGTCGACGTCGTGATGACGCAGCTACACGCCGGCGGCAAGTTCGACTCCGACTCGTACGCGGTGTCGGGTGGTTTGCACGGCGTGGGTGTGTCCGTGGTGAATGCGCTCTCTTCCCGGCTCGAGGTGGAGATCAAGCGCGACGGCCACGAGTGGTTCCAGTACTACGACCAGTCCGTGCCCGGCACCCTGAAGCAGGGCGAAGCGACCAGGAAGACCGGCACAGTGGTGCGCTTCTGGGCCGACTCAACCGTGTTCGAGACCACCACTTACGACTTCGAGACTGTCGCGAGGCGGCTGCAGGAGATGGCGTTCCTCAACAAGGGGCTGACCATCACGCTGGTCGACGAGCGGGTCACTGCTGAGCAGGTGACCGAGGAAGTCGTCAGCGATCTGGCCGAGGCGCCGAAGTCGGCTGAGGAAAAAGCCGCGGAGGCGGCCGGACCGCACAAGACGAAGAACCGCACCTTCCACTACCCGGGCGGGCTGGTCGACTACGTCAAGCACATCAACCGGACGAAGACGCCGATCCACCAGAGCATCGTCGACTTCTCCGGCAAGGGTGAGGGTCACGAGGTCGAGATCGCGATGCAGTGGAACGCCGGCTATTCGGAGTCGGTGCACACCTTCGCGAACACGATCAACACCCACGAGGGCGGCACGCACGAAGAGGGCTTCCGCGCGGCGCTGACCACTGTGGTGAACAAGTACGCCAAGGACAAGAAGCTCCTCAAGGACAAGGACCCGAACCTCACCGGCGACGACATTCGCGAGGGCTTGGCGGCGGTCATCTCCGTGAAGGTGGCCGAGCCGCAGTTCGAGGGCCAGACGAAAACCAAGCTGGGCAACACCGAGGTGAAGTCGTTCGTGCAGCGCATCTGCAACGAGCAACTCGGGCACTGGTTCGAGGCGAACCCGGCCGAGGCGAAAACGGTTGTCAACAAGGCGGTTTCGTCGGCACAAGCGCGCATCGCGGCCCGTAAGGCCCGTGAGCTGGTGCGGCGCAAGAGCGC
>JBKOYU010000985.1:0-1828 GCA_046725575.1 Actinomycetota bacterium
GGCCAAGTGCTGCTGGCGTGGTGATAACCGCGACCACCGAAAGCCCTCGCTGGCTTCCGGATGGGTCACCATGTGCACGTCGATGGGGCCCGACTGCTGGACCACGCTTGCGCCTATGCCCTCGTCGAAGATGCGGGCCCACCGCGACCGTCGGGATGTGCCAAGTACCAGCTGGGTGGCGTTCATCTCGCGAGCGAAATCCAGTAGCGCGCTTGGCACCTCGTCGCCGACCACAGTGTGCAGGGTGGCGCCGAGACTAGTGGCCAGCCCGCGCACCTTACCCATCTGCGGCGCAGAGACACCGGCCAACCCGTCGCCGCGAACGACATGGACGACCATCAGCTCGGCGCTGGACTTCGATGCGATGCGAGATGCCCTGCGCACCAGGGTTTCCGATTCGGGGCCACCCGTGACGGCGACGACCACACGTTCGCGCGCCTCCCAGGTGTCGGTGATCTCGTGGTCGGCGCGATACTTCTCCAAGGCGGCGTCGACCTGGTCGGCCAGCCACAAGAGCGCCAGTTCGCGCAGGGCGGTCAGGTTACCCTGGCGGAAGTAGTTCGACAGCGCGGCGTCGATGCGTTCCGGCGCATACACGTTGCCGTGGGCAAGCCTGCGCCGCAACGCTTCCGGCGTGATATCCACCAGTTCGATCTGGTCGGCGGCGCGGACGACCTCGTCGGGAACCTTCTCCTGCTGCTCGATGCCGGTGATCTGGGTGACGACGTCGTTGAGGCTCTCGAGGTGCTGCACGTTGACCGTCGAGATGACTGTGATACCCGCGTCGAGCAGCTCTTCGACGTCCTGCCAGCGTTTGGGGTTCTTGCTGCCGGGGGTGTTGGTGTGTGCGAGCTCGTCGACGAGCACCACATGAGGCGCGCGTCGGAGCACCGCCTCGACGTCGAGTTCGGGCAACCGCTTTCCGCGGTGCTCGATGAACTTGGGCGGCACCATCTCGATGCCCTTAAGCAGCTCCGCGACCTTCATGCGGCCGTGGGTTTCGACGACCGCGGCGACGACGTCAGTGCCGCGTTCCAGCCGGCGGTGCGCTTCGCCGAGCATTGCGTACGTCTTGCCCACGCCGGGAGCTGCGCCGAGATAGATGCGCAGCTCCCCGCGTTTGGTGGCGTAGTGCGGGGTGCTCACCTGATCATCATCCGCCTGGGTACTTCTGATCGAGCTCGATATTCAGTGCCAGGACGTTGACGCGAGGTTCGCCGAGGAACCCGAGCGACCGCCCGTCGGTGTTGTCCGCGACGGCCTGCCGGACCTGGTCGGCACTGATACCGCGCGCCTTGGCGACCCGGTTGACCTGCAGATCGGCATAGGCGATCGAGATGTGCGGGTCGAGGCCACTGCCGCTCGCGGTGACGGCGTCAGCGGGCACCTGCGGGTCGGCCGGGGCCGCGCCGCGGATCGGCACGATCTGGCCGATGCTGTAGTCCTCACCGAACTTCGCGCACTCGACGCGCACACCCTCGTAGGTGTTGAGGAACGGGGTCGGTGTCGTATCGCACGGTTCGTTGACGCTGACCACCTTCGTCGGGTTGACGACATTGCCGAGTGAGTCTCGAGGGCCGATCACCGACAGCACGGCGCCCACGCCGCCGCCGGTGCAGAACGGACGCGCGCCGTTCACGCCATCGAGCGCGCCGACTTCCGCGCTGCGCGAGCACACCAAGGTGAGCAGGCTCGCCTTGAAGCCGTTGTCGTCCTGGGGCAGTGACGGGTCACCGGGGGTGTCGACGATGCTCTCCGGCCCGAGGTTGCTCGCACTGGTGGCCAGCGGGTCGTAGCCGTCACCGGCCGCCGACGGGCGGCTTTGGAA
>JBKOYU010001126.1:0-4250 GCA_046725575.1 Actinomycetota bacterium
CACGACGCCGTGGCCGGTAGCCGGCTTGAGGTGCTCGCCGGAGTCGGGCATTTCCCGCATGTGGAGTCCCCGACCGCGGTGGTGGAGATCCTTGACGACTTCATCGCCACCACCGGCCCAATGCCGATCTGACGAATCGACTGTCCATGCGCCGCCTCGGTGAGGCGGTCCGTCGCGATCCGATGGTGCTCTACCGGCATGTGCCCAACAAGTCAGCCGTGCTCGACGGGGTGGTCGAGCTGGTGTTCGATCAGTTGTCGGTAGACGCCACCAATCCGGACTGGGCTGACGCCCTGCGGGCCCTCGCACACGATTTCCGCGAGCTGGCGCGCAAACACCCAAACGTGGTGCCGCTCTTGGTCACCCGACCGCTGGCGGCACCACTCGGGATGCGACCGCAAGGCATCCTGCGGCCACTGGAAAGTGTCCTCGCACTGCTCACCGGGGCCGGGTTTTCGGGTATCGGCGCAGTGCGGGTGTATCGGGCGTTGTTCGGTTTCCTCTACGGCCATGTTCTCACCGAGCTGCAGGAGATCGTCGAACGGCCCGAGGAAACCGACCACGTGCTGCGGCTCGGCCTGCACCGGCTGCCGATCGGCGAATTCCCCCACCTGCGTAACCTCGCGCCAACCTGGGCCTCCTACGACGGTCTCGCCGAACTCGACCGTGGCCTCGACATCCTGCTCAGCGGGCTGGCCGCCAAACTGGGCTCGCCCGACGGCACTCCCGCGTCAGCGTTCACACCTGGGCTGGACGTGAACAAACCACCACGGTCGGACGTGACCCACGATGCTGCAGTACTTCTCCTATCTCCCCTGGTTGCGCGTCGTCCCGCGAGTAGGTCGCCAGGGCGTCGCGCCTGAATGTGCGTGAGGCGTCGATGGCCATCGCAGACGTAGCCGAATACGCCCATCTCAGCGAGGCGGACATCGAGGCCCTTGCCGCCGAATTGGAGGCGATCCGTCGCGACATCGAGGATTCGCGCGGCCAACGGGACAGCGCATATATCCGGCGCGCCATCGCGTTTCAGCGATGCCTCGAGGTTGCCGCACGACTCATTATCGGTGCCAGCAGCAGCAAGGCCGGATGGGCCGTCGGCACCGCCGCCCTGGCCGTGGCCAAGAGCATCGAGAACATGGAACTGGCCCACAACATCGGCCACGGTCAATGGGATTGGATGAACGACCCGGAAATCCACTCCACCACCTGGGAGTGGGACATGGTCGGTCCGTCATCGCAGTGGCGGTACTCCCACAACTACCGCCACCACGTCTTCACCAACGTCGTCGGCATGGACGACGACCTCGGATACGGCGTCCTACGGGTCACGCGTGACCAGCGCTGGAAACCGAGTGTTCTGCTATCACCATTGCGAAACGTGTTGTTGGCGATCACGTTCGAGTGGGGCATCGCACTGCACGACCTGCACTCGGACCATGAACGTGCGGCGACCGACGCCGAGAAATCCGCCCGCACCCAAGCACTGATCCGCAAGATTGGTCGCCAGACCGCCAAGGACTACGTGCTCTTTCCCGTGCTCAGCCGGCGGGGGTGGCGCCGCACGCTGGAAGCAAACGTGGCCGCCAACCTGCTGCGCAATGTGTGGGCGTACGTGGTGATCTGCTGTGGGCACTTCGCGGACGGCGCGGAGAAATTCACGCCGGCCGCGCTGGAGGGTGAGACGAAGCCCCAGTGGTATCTGCGACAGATGCTGGGTTCTGCGAACTTCAACGCCGGACCGGTGATGGCGTTCCTGAGCGGAAACCTGTGCTACCAGATCGAACACCACCTCTACCCCGACCTGCCCAGTAATCGCTACGCAGAGATCGCTCAACGGGTGCGGGCGGTGTGCGCCATCTATGACCTGCCCTACACCACCGGTCCGTTGGCTCGCCAGTACTTGCTCACGTTGCGCACAGTGTGCAAGCTGGCCCTCCCGGATCGGTTCCTGTCCGCCACCTCCGACGACGCACCCGAGACAGCGTCCGAGGACAAGTTCCGCAACGTCGAAGCGTTGCACTTGCCAGGCGGGAGCGATGACAATGCGCGGCGACGCGGACTGAGTAGCGCGATACTGGACCGAAAGAATGGGCGGGCGGCGAGTTGATCAGCAAACCCTGGGGCGGCTCATAACCCGAGCAGCAGGATGGCCGTGACATTCCGTCGCCTCTTAAACGCGACGGAGGCGACGCCGATCTTCGATAACCGCGACCTCGCTCAAGACGTTTCAGGCTTGCGCTTCTCCGCGGCTGCCGTGTCGGCTTCGCGGGAGTAGTTCGGGTCCGTCGCGAGTCGGCTGTGCCGTGCGCCGTGCACGAGGTAGAACGCGAAGCCAAGGGCCATCCACACGAAGAACCGGACCCACGTCGCGCCGGGAAGGTTCAGCATCAGGTAGAACGCGGCGAGCACGGGCACGACCGGGACGCCCGGGGCAACGGAAGGCTCGCTTCAGATCCGGGCGGGTGCGTCGCAGCACCAGGACCCCAATGGCGACGAGCACGAAGGCGAACAGCGTCCCGATGTTCACCAGTTCGGCGAGCTGGGTCAACGGCACGAACGTCGATATCACGGTGACGACGACGCCGGTCAGGATCGTCGTGCGCAGCGGCGTACCGAACCGCGGGCTGACCTTCGCGAAGACCGGGGGCAGCAACCGGTCCCGGCTCATCGCGAAGAAGACCCGGCTCTGACCGAGCATCAGAATCATCATGACCGTCGTTAGTCCGACAAGAGCCCCTACCGAGATCACGGTGGCGATACCTGACTGACCGACCGAACGCAATGCCTCCGCGAGGGGAGCGTCGATCTTGATGTCGGTGTACTTCACCATCCCTGTCACCACGAGCGAAACTGCGACGTAGAGCAACCGTGCAGATCCCCAGCGAGGAAAGAATGCCGATGGGCATGTCCCGCTGAGGGTTCCTGGTCTCCTCGGCGGCGGTGGCGACGATGTCGAACCCTATGTAGGCGAAGAACACCAAGGCCGCTCCCGTGAAGATCCCGCTGATCCCGAACGCGCCGGGCGCGAGCCCCAGGTCCTGCAACAGCGACGGAGTGACCTTCGCACCCGCGGCAGCCTCCGAGCCGGAAGGTGGGATGAAGGGGGAGTAGTTGCCCAACTTGATGAAGAACGCGCCGGCCCCGATCACCAGCAGCACGATGCTGAGCTTGATGACCACAAATACGAAATTGACCTGCGAGGAGATCTTGATTCCCGCGCAGAGGACGGCGGTGAGGATCAGCACGATCGCGGCGCCACCAGGTTGTGCCCCTCCCCGTAGGCGAAGCCTGGGATGGTGATGCCGGCCCCTTCATCACGTCAGCGAAGTAGGTCGACCACCCCACGGCGACCGTGCTGGCCCCCAGGGCCAGCTCCAGGATGAGGTCCCAACCGATGATCCAGGCGACCAGCTCGCCCAGGCTCGCGTAGGAGAACGTATACGCCGAGCCCGCGACCGGCACGGTGCTTGCGAACTCCGCGTAACAACGCAGCCAGCGCGCATGCGATGCCGGAGAACACGAACGAGAGCGCGACGGCAGGCCCTGCCTTCTCCCCGGCGGCCTCTCCCGTCAGCACGAAGATGCCGGTGCCGATGATCACGCCGACACCGAACACCGTCAGCTGGACAGGGCCCAGCTCTTTGCGTAGCTGATGCTCGGGCTCCTCGGTGTCCGCGATGGACTGTTCGATGGTCTTCGTGCGCGTAAGGTTCATTGGTCGGCTCCATTCCCGTCACAGCCGCCTAAACCCCCGGAGTGAGCAAACCAAAAGACAGCCTTAAGTAGCATGCTGCTCCGTGGTGCCCCAGCGATAGATCTGCGGTGACGCACTTAGCTAGCTAAGGGCATCGCGTTTTTGCTCCGAGGAAGTCCACTTCATAAATATCGCGGCGCGCAAGATAGCGGTTGAGTCAGGACCGAAGCGCAACATCCGGACGTGGCTGCAGACACAACCCGCAATGCTCAAAGAGGCCTAGCGGGGTCGTATTGCAGATCTCGGCGCCGTTCTCGTGATCCAAGGTGTGCGGTGTGACATGGCGCTGGACGCGGCCCGTCCTCCGTTGTTCGGAGCGCCGTGCTACAACGTGGTCTAGTTCGGCAGGGCGTCAGACGACGACATGGAGGTCGACGATATGCCAGCAGCGGAATGGAACAGGATCTCGCGGGTCGGCACCCCCAATGTGTGGCGAAAGTCGCCGCACTCCAAGCAGATCGAAATCAGGGTGGACGCGGCCCCGGGGATACCCGGG
>JBKOYU010000806.1:0-3833 GCA_046725575.1 Actinomycetota bacterium
CCATGCTCCTTGAGAGCCGTTCACTGACAGTAACCGATGTTTCTGTTACAGAGACAGGCTCGCGGTGTTTCGGTCGGGTTAAAGCTGCGCGGACTCGCCGAGACTGCTGCCAGCGCGCTGTAGCGGCGAGATTGCATCCAGGGTTGCGAACTGGCGGAAAACCCAGCCCTGGCTGCAATCTTGACGAAGGTCACGAGACTCTTGAGAATGGTCAAAGGCTGCGCCAGCGCGCTTCGGGCGCTTGCGGTCGTTGACTCTGCCGCCAGGGCGCAAGAGTGCGAGTAGGCCGCGCGGTCAGCGCAGAGTGAATGGCGCGGACTGACCCCAGCGGCCCACGAAGGCGACGTCCTCCAGCGGCAGTCTCGCGCGGCCCTGCGCATCGCGGTCGACGATCTCCGGTGGCGCGCTGTCGTAATCGCCAAGCGACCCCACGGCCACGACGGCGATGGGCCGCACACCGTCGGGAATGCCGAACACTTCGCGGGCACCGTCGGCGTTGAACCCCGCCATCGGGTGGGCGATCAATCCGCGCGACACCGCCTCGACGGTCAACTGCGCGATCGCCGCACCCGTATCGACCGCGGCGTAGCGCGCAGTCCGCTCGTCCTCGCCCTCGTCGGCGCAGACCATGACCAGCGCCCCTGCGGCCTTGGCGTAGCTGTTGCCGCGTTTGAGCAGTTCGGCGGTGTTGGTGAAGGTCTCGTCGCCGCGCAGCCCGACCAGGAAACGCACCGGCTGCCGATGGCCCCAGGTGGCGGCCCAGCGGGCGGCCTCGAGGGCAGCGATGAGGTCATCGGTATTGAGCCTGGCGTCGGCGTCGAAGGCCCGCGGGCTCCAGCGTGCGGCGATATCGGGATGGATCGGCACCCGGGTCTGAGCGCGCCGGTCAGCCGGGTTCTTGACCACATCCTGACGCTACCGGCGGAGTAAATGGGATGCGTCAAACCCTTATCCTTAGATGAACCCCGCCCGCGAAAGGTTTCACAGTGGCGCTCGTCGTGCAGAAATACGGCGGATCCTCGGTATCCGATGCCGAGCGGATCCGCCGCGTCGCCGAACGCATCGTCGAAACCAAGAAGCAGGGCAACGACGTGGTCGTCGTGGTCTCGGCGATGGGCGACACTACCGACGAGCTGCTCGATCTGGCCAAGCAGGTGTGCCCGGCGCCGCCGGCGCGCGAGATGGACATGCTGCTGACCGCCGGCGAGCGCATCTCCAACGCTCTGGTCGCCATGGCCATCGACTCGCTGGGCGCGCAGGCCAGGTCCTTCACCGGCTCGCAGGCCGGCGTGATCACCACCAGCACCCACGGCAACGCCAAGATCATCGACGTCACGCCGAGCCGGGTGCAGTCGGCGCTCGACGACGGCCTGATCGTGCTGGTCGCCGGCTTCCAGGGTGTCAGCCAGGACAGCAAGGACGTCACCACGCTGGGCCGCGGCGGCTCGGACACTACCGCCGTGGCTCTGGCCGCGGCGCTGAACGCCGACGTCTGCGAGATCTACACCGACGTCGACGGCATCTTCACCGCCGACCCACGCATCGTGCCCAACGCGCGGCGGATGGATACCGTGTCGTTCGAGGAGATGCTCGAACTCGCCGCGTGCGGCGCCAAGGTGCTGATGCTGCGCTGTGTGGAATATGCCCGCCGCTACAACGTTCCGGTCCACGTCCGGTCGTCGTATTCAGATAAGCCCGGCACGTTTGTGACCGGATCGATAGAGGACATCCCCATGGAAGACGCCATCATCACCGGAGTCGCCCACGATCGCAGCGAGGCGAAGGTGACGATCGTCGGCATTCCCGACGTTCCCGGCTACGCCGCCAAGGTGTTCCGCGCGATCGCCGATGTCGACGTGAACATCGACATGGTGCTGCAGAACATCTCCAAGATCGAGGACGGCAAGACCGACATCACGTTCACCTGCTCGCGGGAAAGCGGGCCGGCTGCGGTGGAGAAGCTGACGTCGGCGCAGGAGGAGATCGGCTTCACCAAGGTGCTCTACGACGATCACATCGGCAAGGTGTCGTTGGTCGGCGCGGGCATGCGCAGCCATCCCGGTGTCACAGCGAAATTCTGCGAGGCGCTGGCCGGGGTCGGCGTCAACATCGACCTGATCTCCACCTCGGAGATCCGAATCTCGGTGCTGATCAAGGACACCGAGCTGGACAAGGCGGTCGTCGCACTGCACGAGGCGTTCGCGCTCGGCGGCGACGAGGAAGCCGTCGTGTACGCGGGAACGGGACGCTAAATGGTCAACTTCGGAGGGCAGGGCCCACGCGCCAGCAGGGGAGAGCGAAGCGACCGGGGAATCAGCATCGGTGTGGTTGGCGCGACCGGACAGGTCGGCCAGGTGATGCGAACGCTGTTGGAGGAGAGGGACTTTCCCGCCACCAGCGTGCGGTTCTTCGCCTCCGCACGGTCGCAGGGCAAGAAACTGCCGTTCCGCGGGCAGGAGATCGAGGTCGAGGACGCCGAGACCGCGGATCCGAGTGGCCTGGACATCGCCTTGTTCTCTGCGGGCGCGACGATGTCGCGGGTGCAGGCGCCCCGGTTCGCCGCCGCGGGCGTGACCGTCATCGACAATTCGTCAGCGTGGCGCAAGGACCCCGACGTGCCGCTGGTGGTCAGCGAGGTCAACTTCGCCCGTGACGCGGGTCGGCGGCCGAAAGGCATCATCGCCAACCCGAATTGCACGACGATGGCCGCGATGCCGGTGCTCAAGCCGCTGCACGATGAGGCCGGCCTGGTCCGGATGATTGCGTCGACGTATCAGGCGGTGTCGGGCAGCGGATTGGCGGGTGTGCAGGAGCTGTTCGGTCAGGCGCGCGCGGTGGTCGACGAGAGCGAGCAGCTGGTGCACGACGGCTCCGCGCTGGAGTTCCCGGCGCCCAACAAGTACGTGGCGCCGATCGCGTTCAACGTGGTGCCGCTCGCCGGTTCGTATGTCGAGGACGACTCCGGCGAGACCGACGAAGACCAGAAGCTGCGCAACGAAAGCCGCAAGATCCTCGGCATTCCCGACCTGTTGGTGAGCGGGACGTGTGTGCGGGTGCCGGTGTACACCGGGCACTCGCTGTCGATCAACGCGGAGTTCGCGAAGCCGCTATCGGTCGAACGCGCACGCCATCTGCTGGCTGAGGCGCCCGGGGTGAAGGTGGTCGACGTGCCCACTCCGCTGGCCGCCGCCGGCGTCGACGAATCACTCGTTGGCCGCATCCGCCAGGATCCCGGTGTACCCGACGGGCGGGGCCTGGCCCTATTTGTGTCCGGCGACAACCTGCGAAAAGGGGCGGCGCTGAACACAATTCAGATCGCCGAGCTGCTGGCCGCGGAACTCTGATTTGCGCCGAAACTGTATTCCAACAGGCTTCTTCTCGAACTTTCGCTGCCGGAATACAGTTTCGGCGATGCTCGCCATCACGGTGCTGACGGCGCCGTTGGCCTATGCCGATCCGCCGGCACCCATCCCTGAGCCGGTGCTGCCGCCGCTGGCCCCCGGCCAGGTGATCCGGATCGCGCCAGCCGCCGGAACAGGCACGCCGACAGGGGATTACGGCATCGGCGGGACGGACTTGTGCGAGTTCATGGAGTTCCCTGACGGCATCCTTCAGGTGTGCGGCGACAGCTTCGCGGGGCAAGGGGTGGGGTTCGGCCCCTGGCATTCACCGATCGCCCTGCATGTCGACACCGACTCGATCGACAACCCGGCGGGTGTGCGGTACGACCGTGTGATCGGCGTCGACAAGCCGCTGTTGGCCGATCCCACACCCGCGGGGATGTCGCAGTTGCCCGCCGGCGTGGTGCAGTTCAACCGGGACAATTACATGAT
>JBKOYU010000280.1:0-2081 GCA_046725575.1 Actinomycetota bacterium
GGTTGAACTGCGCGTTGTCGACGACACGTGCCGACTCGACGTCGTCGATGATGGCGTGGGGAGCTCGGCGGACGCGCTCACGCACCGATTGGCCGAGGGGCACATCGGCATTGCGTCGCACCGAACACGCATCGAAGCAGCCGGCGGCACAATGAGATTCGTCGAGACGGACGTCGGCACGCACGTCCGAGTTGAAGTGCCGCTGAGTGTTTGACGTACGGCGTCACTCCAATAACCGTCGCCGCATGGCCTCGGCCACGGCGGCTGCGCGATCCGACACGCCGAGCTTTTCGTACATGTTCTGGACGTGAGTGCGCACGGTGCTGGGTGCGAGGTGGAGTTTGGCGGCGATCTGAGGCACGGAGAGTCCGTCTGCCATCATCCGGACGGTCTCCAACTCACGGGGCGACAGGAGGGCAGTGTCCCCCTTTGCCCGCTGCCTCAGTTCGGTGGCCAGGCCGCTAGCCAGATGTGTCGGCACATATCCGGCGCCTTTGGCACAGCTGACGATCGCGGTGACGATCTCATCGCTGTCCGATTCCTTCGTTAGGTAGCCACTCGCCCCGGCCGACAGGGCCTTGTACACGAGCGCGGCGTCGTCAAACGCGCTGAGCAGGATGACGTGCGTGGGCAAACCGTCACGTGTCACGGCGTTTACCACGTCGAGACCGTCGAGCTCGGGCATCTTGTAATCGAGCAGGGCTACCGCCGGCTGGTGTTCTCGGATGGCGGCAAGCGCGGCCCGCCCGTCGGTGGCCTCGGCGACGACCCGCACCGTGCCGGACTCCTTCAAAGCGCGGACCACGCCTGCCCGATAAACCGGATGGTCGTCGGCCACAACTACCGTGATGGATCGTGTTGGTCCGGTCATCCTTGGCTCCAAGTGCCCGCGCGATGGGCTACGTGGCGGGCACAACCCGCGTTAGCAGCCATTTTCGCATCCGGGATGACCTCCGTGGGCGATTTCTGTGCGACCGAAAACCACAACCCGCCCAGCTGGGCGGGCCACCCGTCCCCGGTCCGGCCGGCTGGCGGCCACCGGCCGGGTCCACAGCACGTCCCGGTCAACGCGGCGGGAGCCCACCTGCACCCCCACGGCGCACCCACCTGCCCGATCACCTCGCCGGTCTGCTTCAACGTGATAACGCACGTCCTGTCGATGCCGACGTTGAACAGCTGGGTGATGATTCGCCGCGTCTCGTCCACAGTGGAATGCGGTGTCCAGAACGAGTAGTGCATGACTCCGGATCAGAAGTCAGGCGGGCGAAGAACGTGGTATTCGTTTGCCATGGGATGGTTGCGTTGAGGCGAGGTGAGACATCACGGTCTAGTGAGCCCGGCTTGGCGGCAGATGTCTGCGCCGGTGAACGGGGACCGTGGTTGTGTGCCGGGTGCCGTGGTCGCGATCGTGCTCGTCATGCGGTGAGTTCCTCTGGGTGCAAGGGAATTTCGTCGTCGCTGTCGGTGACGCTCGCGGCTGCGGCGGCGAGTTCGGCGGGGTCGTATCGGTCGAGGATCTGGTCGATCCGGGCGGCGTAGGGGCCGAAGACGGTCATGAAGTGGGCAGCGGGCATCTGCTGCCAGCGGCGGGAGAAGAATGCCTTGAGCCGCAACAGGTTCACCGCGTGCCGGGGCGCGAACATCGCCAGCGGGCACAAGCGGCTGCTCGACGCCGGCATCGCGCCGTCGACCGGCGGCGTCGGGGACAGCTTCGACAATGCCATGTCGGGGAATCTGTGGTCGACCATCAAGATTGAGTTGATCTACTGGCCCGCAATCACTTTCGCAACCCGAACAGAGGCACAGTCGGCGCTATTCCGCTACATCGACGGCTGGTACAACCCCCGCCGCATCCAAGCCGGCCTCAACGGGCTCTCACCCAACGAGTACGAGGCCGCCTGGCACGCCCGGCAGCATCAACCCCAACCGGCTACCCTCCAACCCGAAGGCACCGATCCCAGATAGAAAAGTCTTCGGGAAACCGGGGGAAGTTCACATAGAGAGCCGAGCCCTCAGCCGGGCGGTCAGACTCCCAAGCGTCCATGACTGACTTGGTGAGCGCGTCGACGACAACTTGGAAC
>JBKOYU010001031.1:0-5417 GCA_046725575.1 Actinomycetota bacterium
TGGAGAGGTCGTGCACGCTGTCAGTGAGAAAGAGGTTGATACCCACGAGGGCGAAGAGTGCGGGCCCGAGCGAGTAGCCGCCCTCGTTGACCGCGCTCTTGACGGCGGAGACCGCGCCGCCGAGATCCGCTGGTGCGCTGCCCATCATGATCGTGGCCTGCGGTGTCGTGACCAGTGCACCGCCAACCACGATGAGTGCCGCGGTCACGAACACCACCGTGCGAGATGTGTTGAGGTCAAAGAACCTCAACACCAGCAGGCCGGCAAGCATCACGGTCAGCCCGCTGACAAGTACGGTGCGGGGGCCGAACCGGTTCGCGGCCGGGCCAGCGGCGGTGGCCGCCAGTGCGGCCATTGCGGTGGCGGGAATCAACAGTAGGCCGAACAGCTCATGCGATTCTTTGCGAATCGTGACGAGGTAGAAGGCCAGCAGGACCATCGATCCGCCGAGGACGATGTTGAACATCACCCCGGCGGTCACGGCCGCGTTGAACCGGCCCGAGCGAAAGACCCGCATATCCAGCGCCGGATCGTGCGTGCGCAGCTCCTGCATCACGAACCCGCAGCCGGCCGCCAAGCCAACCGCAACGGACGCCAGGCCGACGAGGTCGATGCCCGTCTCCATCCGCGAGGTGCCAAAGATCAATCCCAACAGCGCGACGGCGAACAGCACGAGGCCGGGCAGATCCAGCGGGCGATAGGCACGCATCGTTTCGGGCACGTACCGCCAGGTGATGATCAACCCCAACGCAGCGATGAGCGGCACGACGAAAAAGCATGCGCGCCAACTGATGGCATGCGCCAGCGCCCCGCCGATCGCGGGCAGCGGGGTGGCGACGGCGTATCCCACGCCGAAGTAGGCCGCGATCGCCGCGGCCCGTCGATTCGGCGGGAACACCGCGTTGGTGATCGCCAGCGACAAGCCGATCAGAAACGCCAGTGTCACACCCACGCCTGCGCGGGCGACCATCAACACCGCTGGTATCGGTGCGGCGGCGGCGAGCACGCTGAACGCGATTGCACCGCACAGCCCGACCTGGTACATGCGTCGCATGCCGTACAGATCGCCCAGCGCGCCGGCGCTGAGCACCGCGGCGGCCATGGTCAGGGTGGCCAGGCTGGCGACGAACGTGGCGGTCGCGCCCGAGATCTGCAGGCCGGCTGAGACGACTTGCAGGTTGGCCGAAAGCGACGTCGGGTCGCCGATCGAGATGGCGTAGCCGAGACCCATGGCGATTACCGTCATGGCGGCGGCCAGTCCCGAGACCTGACGTTGTTGAGCGTCGGTGCGGGGACCGGTCGGCATTGGAAGTTACTGGCCCTTCTAGTCGCCGGTGTCGGGTCCCGACGGTGGCGTGTCGGGCGTCGACGGCCGCTCGGCGCGCTCCGTGGGTGGGTTGTCGGCATCATTCGGGGGAGTGGGGACCCGAGTCGTCGTGTCCGATGTCGGTTCGCGGCGCAGGATCCGGAGCGTCGGTGGAGCCGCGAGCACTGTCGTCGAATCCTCCTTGAGGCGAACGATTCTCGGCATTTCCGAGGGTTGCGGGGGCCGGACGGTTGTCGGTGCCGCGGAGGTCGTTGGTTCAGGCGAGGACGCTATCGGCGGCACGGAAGCGGTCGCGATCCGGGCTTCGTGGCGGCGCACCAGGTAGCCGGCGAGCGGACCGGTGAACAGCATGGCAACCAAGACAGCGAGGCTCAGCGCGCAGATCACCACGTCGAACGTGCTGGTGATCTGCTGGGCCAGGTTGTTGCCGTAGATCGCATCGGGCGGCGGTGCCGCATAGCGCGGGGCGAGCGCGACGCCGATGGCCAGGTTCGCGACCGTGAAGACGAACAGCACCCCGCTGAAGGCCGCGATGACGGTTGGCGAAGCCTCGCCCCTGCCGAGTTGGCGCTGTAGCCACCACGCGATCAAGCCGGCGATCACGTTGAACGCCGTCATCGCGACGCTGTCGAACAGGGCGCGAGGCAGATCCAGCGACAAAGCGATCAGGTAGTCGACGACGCGCAGTGCGGCCGCGGCGAACGCCCAGAACGCGATGAGTATCAGACATTTCTGCGCAGCCGAGCGGTATGCGCCCAACGTCGGCGGTTTGATCAGGAAGACGGCATAGAGCGTTGTTGGGGCGACGATCGCAGCGGCGGCCGCCCAGCACAGATAACCCTCGTAACCGACGGCGGCCGTCGACGTGTTCTGTGCGATGCCGTGGAAGGCGTCGATGTCGCGGCCGATGGGCAGGATCCACACCAGCGTGGCGGCCAGCGCGGCCGAGGCGCCCAGTGCGGTGGTGGCCAGTCGCGCGGCGGCGGACTTCTCGATGAGCCACCGCGACGCGATGACCAACGCGATCATCGCCTCCGCGCCATAGAGCAGCGTGGTGATGATGACAGCGACATCCTGACCGCCTAAGTCAACGTTCGTGACGAACAGGTAGCGCAGCCGCCAATAGAGGTTGAAGGCAACCGAGAGAGTCGCGAGCGCAATCGACACCGCGCCCAGCAACCGAGCGACTGCGTACCAGCGCCGAAAGCCGTTGTCCTCGATCGTGATACTGGTGATCGGCGGCTGCGCGGCGAGCATCGCGCCCCCGATACCCACAATCAGGCCGGGTCCGGCACCCGGCGGCACCAACCCGGTTCCGCCCTCTCGAACCGTCTGCACCAGGTGGTACCCGACGAAGCCGAGGGCGACGATCACGTAGGAGATGCTGAGCACCAACCGGATCCGGCTGGTGCGGCGGACGTCGGGCTGCGCGGCGGCAAGCCGGAAGGGTCCGACGTGCGGCGCGAGCGCGGCGGCGAGCGCGAGCAGCGTCACGACGGCGACAAGGCCGAAGAGCAGGCCGTTGCTGCCGGCGGCGCCGAGACCGAAGTCAAGGTTCCACGGCAGGAGCAGCGCGAGGACGAGCAGAGCGACTGCGACGCCGTCGCGCACCGTGTTGGTGCGGGCGGGCACGTAGCCGACGCGGGGCGACCGGGCGACGGCGGGCGCGGTGGTGGTGGCCACTGCGACGGTCGCGGGCGCGGCGTAACGCGGGTCGCTCACGTGACGATTTCCTCTCTGAGTGACGCCGTGCGGTGTTGCCACCTTAGGGTGCTCACTTTTGCTCTCGTACACAAGCAACGCATGTGGGCCGGCGAGGCTGTGAAAGGGTGGAGTGGTGGACGTAGTCGTCGGGGTGGCGGTCACCGGACGGGTGGCGCGCCTGGCGATGGTCGGCTCGGCGGCCGCGGGCGGTCAGGTATTCGACCAGTACGCGCTGGACTTGCCCGACGACGCGATGACCGACCTGGCCGACACCATCGTCGGCACCTACCGCGAGGTGGCCGACGGGGGCAATCGGGTGGCCGCGACGCGACTCTGCCTGCCCGACGCATCTGCGGCCGAGACCCTGCGGCAGACGGTGTTGAGTGCGGGAGTGCAAAACGTCGAAGTGGTCGCGGAGGCCGAGGCGGCCGCGGCGCTGGCCCGCCGGATGGGCGCGGACGCTGCGCTGCTGTTGGCCGACGACGACACCGTGTCGCTGACCGCGGTCGGCGAGGACGACGAGTCGACGTCGGTGCTGGCGTCGGTGCCGATCGGCGCGGCCGGCGCGGCCGTCGCGTGCGCCGCAGTACTGCAGCAGGTGCCCGGTCCGGAGGTCACCCGGATCATGCTGGTCGGGCAGCGCTTGGATCTTGACTCGATTGCGGCCGAGCTGCGTTCGACGGCGCCGGTGGAGGTGCCGCCGGATGCGGGTTACGCGATCGCGCGGGGTGCGGCGCAGACGGCCCAGGACTCCGGGTTCCCCGCGGGGGCGGCGACGATGATGGCGCCAGCAGCGGCGGACGCGACGATGATGGCGCCGGCGGCTAGCGATGCAACGCAGATGGCGCTGGCGGCCGCGGACGCGACGCAGATGGCGCGGGCGGCGGATCCCGCGGCGGTCGGGCCTCAGCTGGCCTACTCGCAGGAGGAGCCGGACTACTACGAGATGCCACTGGACTCGATCGAGGAGTTCATTCCCGAGCAGGAGGATGAGGCGCCGTACACCGCGGTGATCGCACCGCCACCGCCAAGGACATTGCTGATGGGCAGTGCGCTGGCGTTCGTCGTGGTGAGCTTCGCGACGTTGGCGGTCACGGTGGCGATCGCAGTCCGGCCGGCGGCCGCTGTCGAAGCGCAACCGGCACCGACCGTTCAGTCGGATACGGTGCCGGGGCGGTACCTGCCGCCGGTGCCGCACGAGCCGGATCCAGTGGCCTTGCCGATCGCGGTGGTGTCGCCGGCGCCTGCTGCTCCGGCCGCGCCGAGCGTGCGGACCGACCGCGGGCCGGTGACCAACAACGTGCCGTCGGCTCCTGCTCCGGAGGCACCGCCGCCCGGAGAGGCTCCTGCGCCGCAGGTGCCGGTGGTCCCTATTCCGCCGGTCGTCATTTTTCCGCCGTTGAACCCGTTCCCCACGCCGACGTTCCCGACGCCGACAACGACCGTCACAACAACGCCGACGACAACCACAACGACGACAACGACCACGACGACGACGCCGACAACCACCACGACGACGCCGACGACAACCACCACGACGACAACGACCACGACGACGCCGACGACTACCACGTCGACGGAGCCTTTGACGATTCCGGCGTCGCCGCCGTCGATCGCGGCGGTTACGCCGCAACCCGAGTCGCCGGCGTCGCAGGCGCCCGCGTACATCCCACCGTCGGCGCCGGCGTACACGCCGCCTGCCGTCGCACCCGCATACACGCCTCCGGCCGTGGCGCCCGAGCCAGCCCCGGCACCGGCTCCGGTAATTGAGAAGCCTGCGCCAGCCCCGGTGATCGAGGCGCCGTCGAGCGGTAGTGGCGGTGGATCGTCAAGCGGCAGTGGGGGTTCCGGTCAGGTGCCCGTGACGACGATCCCGGTGTCGCCCTAGTGGCGTGAGTCCTAAGGCTAAGTTTGATTGCATCAGTTGGCAGCCGGTGATTCTGCAGTTTCGCCGAAACTGTGTTCCAGCAGGCCCTTGCTCGAACTTTCCCTGCATGGATGCAGTCTCGACGCGTTGCGGGTAGGCGGCGCCGAATTATTTACTCAGGACCCTAGGCCCCGGCCAGGCACCCGCTGCGCCGTCGCGCGCATTTCCTGGCGCAGCGTCGTGAAGTCCGAGATCGTCCTGGTCGCCACCGAGGCGACCGGTCGGGCATTGCGGCCGTCGCCTCCGTCTTCGACACCATCACCACGCTGTCGATGTAAGGCTGGATTGTGGTGGCGTTCTGCACCGTCGCGACGATCACCAGCTGGAAGCCGAACTTGCGGATCGCCTGCAGCGCCTGCTGCGCGAACTGCGGGTCGGACTTGGAGAACGCCTCGTCGAGCCTCAGCTGCGCGAAAACTGGCTTGTTGTCTGCACTTTCGGGGCTCGCGAGGTTGAAGC
>JBKOYU010000490.1:0-2158 GCA_046725575.1 Actinomycetota bacterium
GTCGGTTGGCTGTGGGCCACCACCCGGCGCCGTCCGAGCAGCCTCACCCTCACCGGCGTCGTGCTCGCCATCGCGGGAATCATGTTGGTGCTCAACGTGTTTTCGGGTGCACACATCAACCTGATCGGCGTCGGCTGGGCCCTGGCGGCCGCGGTGTGCGCTGCCTGTTACTTCTTGATGTCCTCCTCCGTCGCCACCGACGGTGACGGCCTGAACTCGATCACGCTAGCGACGGCCGGTCTGATCGTCGGCGCGGCCGCGGTCGCGGCCCTCGGCGCTACCGGCGTGATGCCCCTGACCTTCACCACCAACGATGCCGTCGTCGCGGGGTGGACGACGTCGTGGCTGGTGCCGGTCATCGCGCTGGCGCTGATCCCCACCGCGATCGCCTACACGCTCGGCATCATGGGCGTCGTCCGGCTACAGCCGCGGTTCGCATCCCTGGTCGGCCTGTCCGAGGTGATGTTCGCCGTGCTGGCCGCCTGGGTTTTGCTGGGCGAGGCCGTCACCCCGACGCAGGCGATCGGCGGCGTCGTCGTGCTCGTCGGATTGACGCTTGCCCGGCAGGGCGACCGCGCCGAGAAGCTGGATAAATTGACGTGGGCGGAAGGCCCACCCGAAGAAATGCCATCTGGGCAATCGGTTGGTCGCAGCTGACTTGGATATGTGAAGATGACCGGCGTGACTTTGCTCCGGATGTCAGGCCGGCTGGCCGCAATCGTCTCCACCCTGGCCTGTGCGGCCATGCCCCTCGCCGTTGCCCCGTCCGCGGCGGCGGATCCGTGCCCCGACGTCGAGGTTATCTTCGCCCGCGGAACCAACGACGCGCCCGGGCTCGGACGGCCCGGCCAGGCGTTCGCCGATGCGCTCAGGGCGCAGATCGGCGGCCGCACCCTGACCACATACGCGGTGAACTAGCCCGCCAGCTACGACTTCCTGGCCGCCGCCGATGGAGCGGCGGACGCCACCAACCGCATCTCGGCGATGGCGGCTTCCTGCCCGTCGACGCGGATCGTCCTCGGGGGCTATTCACAGGGAGCCGCGGTGGTCGACATGCTGGCCGGCATACCGCCGCTCGGCGACAGAATCGGCGAGGTCGGGTCGGCACCCCCGCTGCCGAGCAGCCTGGTCCCGAATGTCGCCGCGGTGGCGGTGTTCGGAAACCCCGCATCGAAGTTCGGGAACCCGCTGTCCGCGTCCGTCTTCGGCGGCAAGGCGATCGACCTCTGCAAGGACGGCGATCCGATCTGCTCTCGCGGCCGCAATCCGTTCGCTCATAGCGATTACGTGAGCGCAGGCCTAACAGATCAGGCCGCAAACTTCGTCGCTGGCATAGTTTAGCCGGACTAGGCGTTATCATGCGTTGTGCCATCGAATCGAATTAGCCGCTGGCTCACCGCCTCGGCAGCCGCCGCTCTGACGGCCACCGCCGCGGTTCTCGCACCGGCGGTGTCCCCCATGCCAATTGCTACCACATCGGCCGAGCCACCTGGGGGCGCATCGCCCGACGGCTGTCCCGACATCGAGGTGGTCTTCGCCCGCGGCACCAATGATGCACCGGGCCTGGGAAACGTCGGCGGCGCGTTCGTCGATGCGTTGCGCAGCAAGGTCGGCGGCAGGTCGGTCGGAGCGTACGCGGTCGTTTACCCCGCCACCTTCGACTTCCTCGCGGCGGCCGACGGTGCCAACGACGCCAGCGCTCACATCCAGTACATGGTCGACAACTGTCCCAACACCAGGCTGGTGCTGGGTGGATATTCGCAGGGTGCGGCGGTGATCGACGTCATCAGCGCGGTGCCGATCCCAGCCGTCGGGTTCAACAGCCCGCTTCCGCCCAACGTGCCCGACCACGTCGCGGCTATCGCGGTGTTCGGCAATCCGTCCGCCAAACTGGGCCTCCCACTTACGGTCAGCCCGGTATGGGGTGGCAGGGCCATCGACTTGTGCAACGGCGGTGACCCGATCTGCCAGACGGACGGCAAGAGCGTGGCCGCGCACCGTGCCTACCCGGGTGGGCCAACCGACCAGGCGGCCAACTTCGTGGCTGGGCTGCTCTAGCCGCAGCAAGAAATTGACGCCCACGTTGCAACCTTCGGCTAACATCGGCGAAGTGGGGATTGATCTTGACGCTCGCCGATGGGTCCGTCGAGGTTCATTG
>JBKOYU010000890.1:0-3407 GCA_046725575.1 Actinomycetota bacterium
GAGCTGCTGGAAAGCGTTGCGCCCAAGCGGCCGCCGCGCTGGCGGCACTTGCCGACGATCCTGCTGGTGTTGTCGCTGCTGCTTTTCACGGTCGCGATGGCCGGACCAACGCACGACGTCCGTATTCCGCGTAACCGTGCGGTGGTGATGTTGGTGATCGACGTGTCGCAGTCGATGCGTGCCACCGATGTGTCGCCCAGTCGGATGGCTGCGGCGCAGGAGGCCGCCAAGCAGTTCGTCGATCAGCTGACGCCCGGTATCAACCTGGGACTGATTTCATATGCGGGCACTGCGACCGTGTTGGTGTCGCCGACGACCAATCGTGACGCGTCCAAGAACGCGATCGACAAGCTGCAGGTGGCCGACCGCACCGCGACCGGTGAGGGCATCTTCACCGCATTGCAGGCCATCTCCACGGTCGGTGCGGTGATCGGTGGCGGGGACACCCCTCCACCGGCGCGGATCGTGCTGATGTCCGACGGCAAGGAGACGGTGCCGTCGAACCCGGACAACCCGAAGGGGGCATACACCGCCGCGCGCACCGCCAAGGACCAGGGCGTGCCCATCTCGACGGTCTCGTTCGGCACCCCGTACGGCTACGTCGAGATCAACGACCAGCGCCAGCCCGTCCCCGTCGACGACGAGATGCTCAAGAAGATCGCCCAGCTGTCCAATGGGCAGGCCTACACCGCGTCCAATGTCGAGCAACTCAAGGAAGTCTTCACCAACCTGCAGGAGCAGATCGGCTACGAGACCCGCAAGGGCGACGCCAGCGCAGGCTGGCTGCGACTGGGCGCGTTGGTGGCGGCCTTAGCGGCACTGGCGGCATTGTTGATCAATCGGCGGCTGCCCAACTAAGGCGATTTCTTAAGAATGCTCCTGAGGCATTAAGTTGGCGGGCATGACTGTGACCGATAATCCGGCCGACACCGCCAGCCAGACCGCAGGCGGTCGCCCGCCCTTCGTCTCCCGTTCGGTGCTGGTGACCGGCGGTAACCGCGGCATCGGCCTGGCCGTCGCGCGCCGCCTGGCGGCCGACGGGCACAAGGTCGCCGTGACGCACCGCGGCTCGGGGGCGCCCGACGACCAGGATCTGTTCGCTGTCCACTGTGACGTGACCGACAGCGCCACGGTCGACGCCGCGTTCACCGCGGTCGAGGAGCATCAGGGTCCGGTCGAGGTGCTGGTGGCCAACGCCGGTGTCACCGCCGACATGCTGATCATGCGGATGAGCGAGGAGAACTTCACCAAGGTCATCGACGCCAACCTCACCGGCGTGTTCCGGGTGGCCAAGCGCGCGTCGCGCAACATGGTCAAGAAGCGCTTCGGCCGGATGATCTTCATGGGTTCGGTCGCCGGTTCGATCGGTCTGCCCGGACAGGCCAACTACTCGGCGTCCAAGGCCGGCCTGATCGGCATGGCCCGCTCGCTGACCCGCGAGTTGGGGTCGCGCTCGATCACCGCCAACGTCGTCGCCCCAGGCTTCATCGACACCGACATGACCCGCGAACTCGGCGAGAAGAACGTCGAGACCGCGCTGCAGGCGATCCCGCTGCAGCGCATCGGCAAGGTCGACGAGGTCGCCGGGGTGATCAGCTTCCTGGCGTCCGAGGACGCCGGCTACATCTCCGGCGCGGTGATCCCCGTCGACGGCGGCCTCGGCATGGGCCACTGAATTTTTTAAGAGAGAAGGACTTTCACATGGCAGGTCTGCTCGAAGGCAAGCGCATCCTCGTCACGGGGATCATCACCGACTCGTCGATCGCGTTCTACATCGCGAAGGTCGCGCAAGAGGCGGGTGCTGAACTGGTACTCACCGGTTTCGACCGAATGCGACTGATCCAGCGCATCGTCGACCGATTGCCGCAGAAGGCGCCGCTGCTGGAACTCGACGTGCAGAACCAGGAGCACCTAGACACGCTGGCCGACCGGGTCACCGAGGTGATCGGCGAGGGCAACAAGCTCGACGGCGTGGTGCACTCGATCGGCTTCATGCCGCAGAGCGGAATGGGAATCAACCCGTTCTTCGATGCGCCGTACGAGGACGTCGCCAAGGGCATCCACATCTCCGCCTACTCCTATGCGTCTCTTGCCAAGGCACTGCTGCCCATCATGAATCCCGGCGGCGGCATTGTCGGCATGGATTTCGACCCGACCCGCGCGATGCCGGCATACAACTGGATGACGGTGGCGAAGAGCGCGCTGGAGTCGGTGAATCGGTTCGTGGCGCGCGAGGCCGGAAAATACGGTGTGCGATCCAATCTCGTTGCCGCCGGCCCGATTCGCACACTCGCCATGAGCGCGATCGTCGGCGGCGCGCTCGGTGACGAGGCGAGCGGCCAGATGCAGCTGCTCGAAGAGGGCTGGGACCAGCGAGCGCCCATCGGCTGGAACATGAAGGACCCGACGCCGGTCGCCAAGACCGTGTGCGCCCTGCTTTCCGAGTGGCTGCCCGCAACGACCGGGACCGTCATCTACGCCGACGGCGGCGCCAGCACGCAGTTGCTCTAGATGGAGGGCGATGAGCCGCTTGCGCGAAGAGCATTGAGCTTTGACGCGCTTCTGCTCCTGTCGTTCGGCGGGCCGGAGGCGCCCGAACACGTGATGCCGTTCCTGGAGAACGTCACCCGCGGCCGAGGCATCCCGCGCGAGCGGCTGGCGTCGGTTGCGGAGCATTATCTGCACTTCGGCGGCGTGTCGCCGATCAACGGCATCAACCGCGAGTTGATCGCACAGCTGCAGCGCGAGGTCGAACTGCCCGTGTACTTCGGCAACCGCAACTGGGAGCCGTACGTCGAGGACACCGTCGCGACCATGCGCGACAACGGGATTCGCCGGGCGGCCGTGTTCACCACGTCGGCGTGGGGCGGCTACTCCAGCTGCACCCAATACGTCGAGGACATCGCACGGGCCCGGGCGGCGGCCGGCGAGGGAGCGCCGGAACTGGTGAAACTGCGCCAGTATTTCCACCACCCGCTGTTCGTCGAGATGTTCACCGAAGCGATCGCTGCTGCGGCGCAGACGGTGCCCGACGGCGCCCGTCTGGTGTTCACCGCGCATTCCATTCCCGTTGCGGCCCGATCCCGTTGCGGCCCAGACCTATACAGCCGCCAGGTGGCCCATGCCTGCCGCTTGGTCGCCACGGCGGGCGGCTATGATGACTACGACCAGGTGTGGCAGTCACGCTCAGGGCCGCCGCAGATGCCGTGGCTGGAGCCCGATATCGCCGACCACCTGACGGCGCTGGCCGACGGTGGCACCAAGGCAGTGATCGTCTGCCCGATCGGCTTCGTCGCCGATCACATCGAGGTCGTGTGGGATCTGGACCACGAGTTACGGCAGCAGGCGCAGGAGCTCGGCGTCGCATTCGCGCGGGCGGCGACGCCCAACGCCGATCCGCGGTTCGC
>JBKOYU010000572.1:0-12727 GCA_046725575.1 Actinomycetota bacterium
GCTGCCGCCCGGCACGCCGCGGTGACCGTCGGGAACCGCTTCTTGAAGCCCTTGATGCCGCGCGCGTCGAGGTAGACACAGCGATCACCCGTCAGAGCCAGCCGCGCGTCGATCGCCGCGGCCACCACGTCCCGCGGCGCGAGATCGCCCATCGGATGCACGCCCGCTGTCACCGAATTCCCTTGCCGATCAACGAGAACCGCGCCCTCACCGCGAACGGCTTCGGTGATCAGCGGCCGCCGCCCGCCGGCCTCGCCGTCGAACAGCATGGTCGGATGGAACTGAATGAACTCGAGATCGCTGACCGGTAGGCCGGCCCACATCGCCAGTGCCACACCGTCACCGGTCGACCCCTCTGGGTTGGTGGTGGCGGCATACAGATGACCGAGACCGCCGGTCGCCAGGATCACCGACTGGGCGTGCACGATGCCGAGCCCGTCGTCGTTGAGCACGAGCACACCGGTCACCGCGCCGTCGTCCTGGAGCAATTCGAGAGCGACGTGATTGCGCCGGATGTCGAGCCGAGCCGCGGCGTTATCGAGCGCTCGCTGCACCTCCGCACCCGTCGCGTCGCCACCGGCGTGGATGATCCGGCGTCGCGAATGCCCGCCCTCGCGGGTGAGCGCCCACTGTCCCGGCGCCGCTTCGTCGAAACGTGCTCCGTCGTCGACTAATTCGACGACCGCGCGATACCCGTCGGCCACGATCGAGCGCACCGCATCCGGATCGCACAGCCCGGCGCCCGCGGCCAACGTGTCGGCGACGTGCTGGTCGATCGAGTCGTCGGTATCCGGCAGCACGACGGCGATGCCGCCCTGGGCATAGAAGGTCGCGGTATCGCTGGCCTTGCTCAGCACCATCACTTTTCGGCCGCGACGGTGCGCCGCCAACGCCGCGACGAGGCCCGCAACCCCGGTGCCGATGACTACCACATCGGCACGCTGCTGCCAGTAGCCGCGACCCCCGCAGTACGCGCTCATTCGCCGCCGCCAGGTGTGCCGATCTCGATCATGCGTTGCACGCTGGCGCGGGCGCGGCGGGCGGTCTCGGGATCGACGTCGACCTCGTCCGCGCCGTCCACCAGGCAACGCAGCAAGGCGGCGGGCGTGATCATCTTCATGTACTTGCACGATGCTCGATCGTTGACGGCACGGAAGTCGACTTCCGGTGCGGCGCGCCGCAGTTGGTGCAGCATGCCCACCTCGGTGGCGACCAGCACCTGCCGCGCGTGGGTGTCGCGTGCGGCGTCCAGCATGCCGCCCGTGGACAGGATCTTCACGCGGTCGGCCGGGTATGCGCCCTCGCCCGCCAGGTACAGCGCCGAAGTCGCGCAACCACATTCGGGATGCACATAGAGCTCGGCATCGGGATGCGTGCGGGCCTGCTCGGCCAGCTCGTCACCGTTGATGCCCGCGTGCACATGGCATTCGCCGGCCCACACGTGCAGGTTCTTGCGTCCGGTCACCCGTCGCACGTGTGCACCAAGGAACTGGTCCGGGCAGAACAACACCTCGCGGTCCTCGGGGATGGAGGCCACCACCTCGACGGCGTTCGACGATGTGCAGCAGATGTCGGTCTCCGCCTTTACCGCGGCGGTGGTGTTGACGTAGGACACGACGACGGCGCCGGGGTGCTCGGCCTTCCAGGCTCGCAGCTCGTCGGCGGTGATCGAGTCGGCCAGCGAGCAGCCGGCCCGCTGGTCGGGGATCAGCACGGTCTTGTCGGGGCTGAGGATCTTCGCGGTTTCGGCCATGAAATGCACGCCGCAGAACACGATGGTGTCCTCGGGTGCCTTGGCGGCGATCCGCGACAGCGCGAGCGAGTCTCCGACGTGGTCGGCGATGTCCTGGATGGCCGGCACCTGGTAGTTGTGCGCCAGGATGGTGGCGTTGCGCGCGTTGGCCAGGCGCCGAACCTCGGCTGCCCATTCCTCGTCGCCGTCGACGCCGGTGAAGCCGGTCGGACCTTCGGTGATTCGGTTCACCAGATCGCCTGCGGGCATACGGTCCAGAACCGTCATGGCCGTCTCCTCAATCCCGTCGGAGGTTTTCGACTTATAATCGAAAACATGCCCCATCGTAGCACCGCTCACGAGGTGCTCGCCGTCGTGTTCCAGGTTCGCGGCGTCGACTCCAGGAAACCCGAGGTTCACGTGCTGTTATGACAGCGGGCACGCGAGCCGGAGCGGGAAAAGTGGTCGCTGCCGGGCGGCCGACTCGGCGACGACGAGGACCTGACCAGCTCCGTTCGTCGCCAATTGGCGGAGAAAGTCGACCTACGTGAACTTGCTCACCTCGAGCAGCTCGCTGTGTTTTCCGATCCGCACCGGGTGCCCGACGTGCGCACCATCGCGTCGACGTTCCTCGGGCTGGTGCCCTCCCCCGCCACTCCCGAATTGCCGCCGGACACCCGGTGGCATCCGGTCAGTCAACTGCCGCCAATGGCGTTCGACCATGGTCCGATGGTCGAACACGCCCGCACCCGCCTGGTCGCCAAGATGTCCTACACGAACATCGGATTCGCCCTGGCGCCAAAGGAATTCGCACTGTCGGCATTGCGGGACATCTACAGCGCAGCGCTGGGCTATCAGGTCGACGCCACCAACCTGCAGCGCGTGTTGGAGCGCCGCAACGTGATCACCCGCACCGGTACCACCGCGCGGTCGGGACGCAGCGGCGGCCGGCCGGCCGCGCTGTTTCGCTTTACCGAGTCGCGATACCGGGTGACCGACGAATTCGCAGCGTTGCGTCCTCCTGCGTGAGTCGGGTGGATTCTTAATGCCCTCTTAAGGTAAGAATGTCCGAATGGACTTGGGCAGCGCGGCGCGGTCTACCGGCGCCGAATGGATCGGCCAGCCACTCCACGAGGAGCTGGAGCGCACGGCCCGGCCCGTCGTCCCTGCTAAAGACCCGTTTTACGAGCCGGCGCCCGGGTTCGAGCATTCCAAGCCCGGCACAGTGCTGCGCTCGCGCGACGTTGAGCTGGCCTTTTTGGGCCTGGTTCCGCAGCAGTTCACCGCCACCCAGCTGCTCTACCGGACCACCGACCTGAACGGGTTGCCGCAGGCCACCGTCACCACGGTGATCGTGCCGACGGAACGCGCGGCCAACGGCCCGGTTCCGCTGGTGTCCTACCAGTGCGCGATCGACGCGGTGGCCGGCCGCTGCTTCCCGTCGTACGCGCTGCGCCGTGGCGCCAAGGCCCTCGGTGCGCTGGCGCAGGTCGAGTTCTTCCTCGTCGCTGCGGCGCTGGCGGAGGGTTGGGCGGTGTCGGTGCCGGACCATGAGGGCCCGAAGGGCAAGTGGGGCGCGCCGTACGAATCTGGCTACCACGTGCTCGACGGCGTCCGGGCCGCGCTGCAGTACGAACGTCTCGGCCTGTTGCCGGACGCACCGGTGGGCCTGTGGGGCTACTCCGGCGGCGGTCTGGCGAGCGCGTGGGCGGCCGAGGTGAGCGGCTCGTACGCGCCGGAGCTCAACATCGTCGGGGCGGTGCTGGGGTCACCGGTCGCCGATCTGGGCCACGCGTTCCGCCGCCTGAACGGCAGCTTCTATTCCGGCTTGCCCGCGATGGTGGTGGCCGCGCTATCGCACATCTACCCCGATCTCGACCGGGTCATCCAGGAGCACGCCACCGATGAGGGCAAGGCGATGCTGTTGCGGATCGAGAAGATGACGACCGCACACGCGGTGCTTCGCCTCATCGGCATGGACATGGGCAAGCTGGTCGATCGGCCGCTCGAGCAGATCCTGCAGACGCCCGAGGTGCAGCACGTCTTCGAGAGCATCAAGCTGGGCACCGCGGTGCCGACGCCGCCGGTGCTGATCGTGCAGGCGGTGCACGACCGGATCGTCTCGGTGGACGACGTCGATGACCTGACCCATACCTACCAGTCGGGCGGCGCTTCGGTGACCTACCACCGCGACATGTTCAGCGAGCACATGCTGCTGCACCCGATGTCGGCGCCAATGACGTTGCGCTGGTTGACCGATCGGTTCAACGGCAAGCCGCTCGACGAGCACCTGGTGCGGACGAAGTGGCCGACGCTGCTAAACCCGATGACCTACGTCGGCATGGCGCGGCTGATAAAGATCGCCGCGAAGGTCGTCACTGGGCGGACGGTAGAGCGCTCTCCCCTGTGACGTGCGGGCCGATCACCGGCGCTTCCACCGGTGGCCAAGCGCCGAGATCGTCGCGCTGCGTCGACACCGCCATGAGCGCGTAGACGAGCGCCGCTGCTGCGGCGGGAAACAGGACCGTCGCGGCGATCTGTAGCGGCCCATGCCCGAAGAACACCGCGGGCGCATCGACGATGTAGTGCACACGATGCTCGGGTGACACCGGCGCGGCCGCGATGTCGATGGCCTCGTACTGCCAGCGCACCAGGACGGCGCCGACGCCTGCCGCTGCACCCGTGGCGCCCGCCACCCCGATCGCCAGTGCGGCCACCATCGCCGGCCCCCGGTGTGCGCGCCACTGCCAGAGCAACACCGCGGCAATCACGGCCAGCACCGAGACCATCCCGACGAGCATGAACGCCGCGATGAAGAAATGGTCGGCCTCGTTGCCCAGATACGCCTTGATCCGCTCGCCACTCTTGGTCAGGGCGACCACCCCGTGAATCGACGGCGCCAGCCAGGCCCACAGCGCGCCGATCAAAGCGCCGACGACCGTCAGACCGACAACCGTGATCACGACGGCCCGGCGACGCGAAATACGCGGCGGGGCAACCTCATTCATCGATGTCATCGTCTCTTCGCGCAAGCGCTCATCGGAAGTCCTCAAGCTCCTTGGAGTCCAGTTCACCGTGGCGGGAGCACTTGGCCGACCAGCCGTCGGGCCGCACCTGCACCACCATCCGGCGGCCGCACTCCGCGCAGAACCGGGGTGGTTCCAGGCCAAGTTGCGCAGCGGTCGGGACTGCTCCGCCGACGGGCTCGCCAGTGTAGACGTTGAACTTGGCAGCCATTACAGGCTGGCGTTGAGCGCCTTGATCGGCATCTGCAGATCGTCGAGCAGTTCCAGATCAGCCTCGGCCGGGCGGCCCAGCGTGGTCAGGTAGTTGCCGACGATGACGGCGTTGATGCCGCCGAGGATGCCCTTCTTGGCGCCGAGGTCGCCGAGCGTGATCTCGCGGCCGCCCGCGAATCGCAGCATCGTGCGCGGCAGCGCGAGGCGAAACGCGGCGACGGCCTTCAGCGCCTCCGACGCAGGCAGCACGTCAAGGTCGCCGAACGGCGTGCCGGGCCGCGGGTTGAGGAAGTTCAGCGGCACCTCGTGCGGATCCAGCTCGGCGAGGTTGGCCGCGAATTCCGCGCGCTGCGGGAGGGTTTCGCCCATGCCGAGGATGCCGCCGCAGCACACCTCCATGCCCGCGTCGCGGACCATCTGCAGGGTGTCCCAGCGCTCCTCCCAGGTGTGGGTGGTGACGACGTTGGTGAAGAACGACCGCGCGGTCTCCAGGTTGTGGTTGTAGCGGTGCACGCCCATCTCGGAGAGCCGCTCGACCTGCTCTTGGGTGAGCATGCCCAGCGAGGCCGCGATCTGGATGTCGACTTCGTTGCGGATCGCCTCGATGCCCGCGGCGACCTGAGCTAACAGTCGCTCGTCGGGGCCGCGCACGGCGGCGACGATGCAGAACTCGGTGGCCCCGGTCTTGGCGGTCTGCTTGGCGGCCTCGACCAGGCTCGGGATGTCCAGCCACGCGCTGCGCACCGGCGACGCGAAAAGCCCTGACTGCGAACAGAAGTGGCAGTCCTCGGGGCAGCCGCCGGTCTTCAGGCTGATGATGCCCTCGACCTCGACGTCGGGCCCGCACCACGCCATCCGCACCTCATGCGCCAGCGCGAGCAGCTCGTCGAGCCGGTCGTCGGGCAGCTGCAGCACCCGTAGGGTCTGTTCCTGGTTCAGGCCCTCGCCGCGCTCCAGTACCTGCTCGCGAGCCTCCGCCAGAATGTCGCTCACCCGAATAGCCTCCCGTGACTTGAACAGCGTTCAGGTTAGGCTACCGGCGTGCAGCTCCACAAACGCGACGTGGTCGACGCGGCGACAACGCTGCTGGACAACTACGGGATCGCCGACCTGACGATGCGGCGGCTGGCCCGCGAGCTCGACGTCTCCCCCGGCGCGCTGTACTGGCATTTCGCCAACAAACAGCAGCTGCTCGGCGCCGTCGCCGACCGGATCCTGGAATCGCTCCTCGATGTCCCCGGAGGCTGGCGCGAGCGGGTCGCAGGGATCTGCGGGCGGCTGCGGGATGCGCTGTTGTCGCACACCGACGGGGCCGAGCTGGTGTCGGCGAGCTTCGCGGCCGGACAGTCAGCCGCCATGTCGCGAGTTCTCGAGCGACTGACCGAGGCTGCAGCCGACGCGGGTGTCGACCCCACCCACGCCGAGCTGGCCGCACGCACGGTCGTCTACTACGTCCTCGGCTTCACCGTCGACGAACAGTCACGGCTGCAATGGGATGCCGCAGGCGCGGAGCTGCCCGGTGAGCAATCAGTTCTCACTGAAGATCCGAGTACGCGGTTCGCGTTCGGGCTGCGGCTGCTTGTCGACGGCATCGCCGCCCACAGAGCGTCACTGCATGCCGTCGGTGACGACGGCGTCCAGGGCGGCGACTGACGCGGCCTGCCCGGAAATCTCCACTGTTCCGCCGCGCGTCCACGCCCATAGCGCGATGTCGACAACCGGCCCGCTGACCGAGGCTGTCGGCACCCCGTTCGCCGCGCGCACCGCCCGGGGTGAGCCAACCGTCGTTTGGCCCACCTCGACCAGCCACCGCCGATCAACGTCGGTCGCGACGAACTCGACTACGGCACCCGCCTCGAAGTTCGCGCCGTCTGGCAGCCAGCCCCACATCACATCGACAGCGTGGTCAACGGCGTCGGCCGCCACGTCCGGCGCGATCGAGCTGATCGGCACGCCAGCGGCCAACTCGGCGTCCACCCGATGGAACGTCGCCTCGTGGGTCTGCATCCGGCGGGTGAAGCCGACGGTCTGATCCGCCGGCCACCACGTCCAGCGCGGCTCGGCGTCGTCCAGCCGGCCGAGCTGGTCCAGCAGGGCGGTCGTCGCCTGCTCGCGCAGCGCGAGTAGATCAGGCGTGGCGCTGGGGCGGTCGGGCTGCGCCTGCTCGATGGCCGCGATGTCGGCTTCGGTGCGGGCGTTGCGCGCCAGCACACCGGCCCAGAAGAAATGCACCACGGTGAGGTGCCACAGCAGGTCGGTGGCGGTCCAGTCCGGGCACGTCGGGCAGCGGGCGTCCGGGGCCGTCACGGCCAGCACGTCGGCGAGGCGCTGGGCCTCGGTGCGAATGATCGCAATCCGGTCCATGAGTTGAGGATCTCAGTGTCGGACGCCGCGACTAATGTCCGGGACGTGATCACCGTCGACGACGTGCGTCGCATCACCGCGTCATTGCCCCGGTCCTACGAGGTGGTGGTGCGCGACCAGATCAAGTTCCGGGTGGGGCGCATCGTCTTCGTCGCGTTTTCGCGCGACGAGACGGTGATGGGTGTCGGCTTTCCCAAAGAAGAACGGGCGGCGATGGTGGCCGCCGAGCCCGACAAGTTCATGCTGCCGCGCAAATCCGACATGAGATACAACTGGATTCACGTCCGCCTCGATGCGATCGACCTCGAGGAAGTGCGCGAGCTAGTGATCGACGCGTGGCGGATGTGTGTGCCGAAAAAGGTTGCGGCACTGATCAACTGATCGGGTATTCGCGTTTGGCGTTTCCGTCCCAGCGGCGCAGTCCGACGAAGCTGCCCTTGATCTCGGAAGGCCTCCCTGCGATCCGCAGTGCCCGGCCGAGTTGATGGCCGCCCACCCGACGGGCCAGCGTCGTGTGACCGGTCCACTGCCCGGGCACGGAGTTCGCCATCGGATCAGGCTGCAGATGCGGCAGAGCCAGCCGATACACGTCGGCGTGAACCGCGAGCAGGTCGGCGGTCGGGACGATCAGCCGCGTCAGAATCAACTGCGACCGACCGAACAGCAGCGGCGCACCGACCACACATCGCAGCGGGAATTGATCCTTCAACGACGCCAACAGCGTATCCACCTCGGGGTCGACGCGCTCGGCGACCGTCAGCGTGACATGGGGGCGGCTGGCCGGCGCCTGACTCGGAATCCCGGCCTCGCGCAGCCCGTCCCAGATGTGCCGGATCGCCGCCTCGGTGTCCGGGTCGAAGACCAGCTCGACGGAGTGGACCATCAGCCGGCCACGCTCGTGACCCAGTCCGTGTCGAACGCCGCCAGGCTCATCGTCTCGAACTCCCCTGCGCTCATCGCCCCCGCACCCGTAGGCAGCACTGCCCGCACAGCAGCCAACCGATCCAGCGCGTCGCGATTTCCAGTCTCGGCCACTCCCGGTCCGCGCGGCCAGGCTCCGATCACCAGTCCTGCACATGAAATGTCTTGGGCAGCCAGCGCTTCCAGTGTGAGTGCGGTGTGGTTCAGCGTGCCCAGGCCCGCGGTAACGACGACCAACACCGGCGCGGCCAGGTCACGCGCGAGGTCGCGCAGCGTCACCCCGCCCGCACCCAGTTCGACCAACAGCCCACCCGCCCCCTCGACCAAGGTCAGCTTCGCGTCGACCGACGCGACCGACGCCACCAGCTCGTCGCGCGTCGGCAGCGCCATGCCTGCACGCTGGGCGGCCGCGGCGGGCGCCAGCGGTTCGGGATATCGCCATGTGCCGTGTAGCGCGCTCACCCCGGACAGCCGTGCCACATCGGCGAGGTCGTCGTCACGCGGACTGCCGGTCTGCACGGGTTTGCACACTGCGACGTCGACGCCGGCCATCCGCGCACAACAGGCGAGCGCCGCAGTCGCCACCGTCTTGCCGACGCCGGTGTCGGTGCCCGTAACGACCAGAACGCTCACCTGCGGGCCGACAACACTTCCGTCAAAACCTCACGCGCCAAAGCCATTTCGTCGTCGGACAGCGACGCCCGTGCCGTCAGCCGCAGCCGAGACGTACCGGCGGGGACGGTCGGCGGACGGAAGCAGCCGACCCGCACGCCGCGATCCAGGCATGCCACCGCAGCGGCGAAAGCCACCTCGGGCTCGCCGAGGATGACCGACACCACCGCCGAATCCGGGCGTTCGGCAACGCCGCACATCTCGGCAAGCGCCGATGCGCGGTCCAGCACGGCCTGCGCGCGCCACGGCTCGTCGATCAGCACCCGCAGTGCGGCCCACGCGGCGCCGACCGCAGCCGGGGCCAGCCCAGTGTCGAAGATGAACGGTCGCGCGGCGTCGATCAGATGCGCGCGCACCGCCGCGGGTCCGAGCACCACACCGCCCTGGCTGCCGAGTGCCTTGGACAGCGTCGTCGTCATCACGAGGTCGGGCGCACCCGCGAGGCCGACCTCGTGGAGCAAGCCGCGTCCGCCGCTCCCCCGCACGCCGAGGCCGTGGGCCTCGTCGACGATAAGCAGTGCGCCGTGCCGCCGACACACGTCGTGCAGCGCCCGCAGCGGGGCAAGCACCCCGTCGGCGGAGAACACCGAATCGGTCACCACGACGGCGCGCTCCTCGTCGCGCGCTGACAGCGCTGCCTCGACGGCGGAGACGTCGCGGTGTGGTGTCACGACAACGCGGGCACGCGACAGCCGGCAGGCGTCCACCAGCGACGCATGTGTCAGCGCGTCCGACACCAACAGCGATCCCGCTCCGGACAGCGACACCACCGCGCCGAGGTTTGCGGTGTAGCCCGACGAGAAGACCAGCGCCGACTCGGCGCCGACGAAATCCGCGAGGGCGGTCTCGAAGCTTTCGTGCAGTTCGGTGTTGCCGGTGACCAGCCGCGATCCCGTCGAGCCGGCGCCCCAGGTCCGCAACGCCTCGACACCGCCGTCGATCACCTCGGGATGCTGCGACAGGCCGAGGTAGTCGTTGGAGGCCAGGTCGAGCTCGGCGCCGACGGGCGGACGGGTGCGCAGGGATCGGCGCAGTCCGACCGCACGCCGCTGCTGCTCGACCTCGTCGAGCCAGGCCAGGGGGGAAACACCGACGCGAGTCACCTGACCACCCTCCCTACTTGAACGGTGTTCAGGTTAACGCACCCGCGACACCGACCATCGCCGAGGTGATGTGCTGCATCTCGTCCGGCGTGCAGATATACGGCGGCATCACGTAGATAAGGTTGCGGAACGGACGCAGCCAGACACCACGCTCCAGCGCGGCCGGCGTCGCGACCCGCAGGTCGACGGGCTTGTCCATCTCGATCACGCCGATCGCACCGAGCACGCGGACGTCGGCCACGCTCGGCAGCGCGGCGGCGGGCGCCAACCCGGCCCGCAGTCCCGTCTCGATCGCGGAAACCTCAGACCGCCAATCCTTTTCGAGAAGCAGCTCGACCGACGCCACCCCCACGGCGCACGCGATCGCGTTGGCCATGAACGTCGGGCCGTGCATCAGCGCGCCGGGCTCGTGCGTGCTGATCGTGTGCGCGATGTCGCGGCTACACAACGTCGCGGCCAGCGTGATGTAGCCGCCGGTCATCGCCTTGCCGACGCACATGATGTCGGGGCTGACGCCCGTGTGATCGGCCGCGAACAGCTCCCCGGTGCGGGCAAAGCCGGTCGCGATCTCGTCGAAGATCAGCAGTACGCCGTGGCGGTCGCAGATCGAGCGCAGATCAACGAGATAACGCGGGTCGTGGAACCGCATGCCGCCCGCGCCCTGCACGACGGGTTCGACGATCACGGCCGCCAGCTCGTCGGCGTGCTCGGACAGCTGCTTTTCGAACACCTCGCTGTACGCGGGGTCGTATTCGGTCGGTACCTGGGGCGCGAATTCCTGGTGGGCCAGCACGTCGGTCCACAGCGAATGCATGCCGCCGTCTGGATCGCACACGCTCATCGGCGTGAAGGTGTCGCCGTGGTAGCCGCCGCGCCAGGTCATCAGCCGATGCTTGTCGCGGCGGCCGATGCTTCGCCAGTACTGCAACGCCATCTTGACCGCGACCTCCACCGACACCGAGCCGGAGTCGCTGAAGAACACCGTGTCGAGGCCGTCGGGCGTGATCTGCACCAGCAGTTCGGCCAGCCGGGCGGCCGGTTCGTGCGTCAGCCCGCCGAACATGACGTGGTTCATGGTCGCGAGCTGGCCGGTGATCGCCGTGTCCAGCACCGGGTGGCCGTGGCCGTGGATCGCGGTCCACCACGACGCCATCGCGTCGAGCACCTCGACGGGACGGCCGTCGTTGATCAGCGTCAGCCAGGCACCCTTGGCCCCGACTGCCACCACGGGCGGCAGCGCTTCGGCCCCGATGGTGCTGTAGGGATGCCAGACGTGGGCAGCGTCGATCGCACTGATCTCCGCGGGGCTCAACACCAGCTTGATCCTTTGCTCACCGGCCGTGACGGATTGCCCGCGGCATGAGCCACCAGGCGATCTTCGGTAGATTATCCGTCGACCATGATGACCCTCGCCCCTCCCCGGCCGGCGCCCGTCTCCGATCCGGGTCCTATCCCCCGCGCGGACATGGGGCCTCGAAAGTCGGGTTTCTACCGACACGATCTCGACGGCCTGCGCGGCATCGCGATCGCCCTCGTCGCGGTGTTCCACGTGTGGTTCGGCCGGGTTTCCGGTGGTGTCGACGTCTTCTTGGCGTTGTCGGGCTTCTTCTTCGGCGGGCGTCTGCTGCGCACTGCGCTGACGCCCGGCACCTCGCTGTGGCCCGTTCCCGAAGTCACCCGACTTGTTCGCCGGCTGCTGCCCGCGCTCGTCGTGGTGCTCGCCGCCTCGGCGGCGCTGACGATCCTGATCCAGCCGGAGACACGCTGGGAGACGTTTGCTGACCAAAGCTTGGCGAGCCTCGGCTACTTCCAGAACTGGGAGCTGGCGAACACCGCGTCGGACTACCTTCGCGCCGGTGAGGCGGTCAGTCCGCTGCAACACATCTGGTCGATGTCTGTACAGGGACAGTTCTACATCGCCTTTCTGGCACTGATTTTCTCGTTCGCCCATCTGTTGCGTCGGCGCCTCGGCAAGTGCATGCGGATTTCTTTCGTGGTGCTGCTGAGCGCGCTGACAATCGCGTCGTTCGTCTATGCGATATTTGCTCACAACGCCGATCAGGCGACCGCCTACTACAACAGCTTCGCTCGGGCGTGGGAGCTGCTGCTGGGTGCCCTGCTTGGCGCCCTGGTGCCGTACGTGCGCTGGCCGATGTGGCTGCGCACGACGTTCGCCGTGGTCGCGCTGGCGGCGATCCTGTCGTGCGGCGCGCTGATCGACGGCGTCAAGGAGTTTCCCGGGCCGTGGGCGCTGGTGCCGGTCGGCGCCACCATGTTGTTCATCCTCTCGGCCGCCAACCGGCAGGCCGACCCGAGCACGGCGGACCGGCTGCCGGCCCCCAACCGGTTGCTGGCCACCGCGCCGTTCGTGTCGCTCGGGGCGATGGGGTACTCGCTGTACCTCTGGCACTGGCCGCTGCTGATCTTCTGGCTGTCCTACACCGGGCAGCCACGCGTCAACTTCCTCGAGGGCGGGATCGTCCTGCTGCTGTCGGGCGTGCTGGCCTGGCTCACGCTCCGCTACGTCGAGAACCCGCTGCGGTACCGCGCGTCGGCGAAGGCGCCGAAACCAACCCCTGCCGTCCCGCTGTGGACGCGGCTGCGTCGCCCGACGATCGTGCTTGGTTCCATCGTCGGCCTGCTGGGCGTCGCCTTGACGGCGACGGCATTCGGGTGGCGCGAGCACGTCACGGTGC
>JBKOYU010000868.1:0-2964 GCA_046725575.1 Actinomycetota bacterium
TCGCTCTTCCTCAACCCGGACTACCGCCCCGGTGTCGTCGGAACTCTTGTGTACTTCGTGATCGGAGTGATCTACTTCGCGGTCGCCGGCAGGCACAAGCTCGTACTGTCGCCCGAAGAGGAGTTCGCGCTGTCGCAAGGACATTACGGCGTGAACTTGGAACAGGAGGGCTACGGCGCGATGTCCGCGACCGAGATCTCGACGGACGAATCGCCGACTCCTTCAACATGATCTGAGGGAAAGACGTGTCATTGGTCCTGGGGGTCGACGTCGGCTCGCAGAGCATCAAGGTCGTCCTCGTCGACGAGGGTGGCGACGTTGTCGCCGCAGGTTCGGCCGCGCTGAGCATGACGCACCTGCACGACGGTTGGGCGGAGCAGGATCCGCAAACCTATTGCACCGCACTGCGCGACGCCGTCCGCGCGGCGACCGCAGGCATAGAGCCGACGCGCATCGTGGCGATGGGTCTTGGCAGTCAGGTCGACGGTGTCGTCGCATGCGATGCCGACGGCGAGCCGCTCCGCCCGGCGATCATCTGGCTGGACAAGCGCGCCACCGAGCAGTGCGACCGTCTGGTCGCCGCGGTCGGGGAGGAAACGCTGGCCGAGCGGACCGGTCTGGTGGCCGATGCCTCGCACAGTGCACCGAAGATGATGTGGATCCGCGACCACGAACCCCCGGTCTGGCAGCGCACGGCGACGCTGGCGCCGGTCGGGTCGTATCTGCTGCATCACCTGACCGGCTCGCACGCCCAGGATGCCGCGAACGCGTCGTCGACGATGGTGTATGACGTCACCCGCGGTGACTTCGACGAATCTCTGTGCACGGCAGCCGATCTGGACCCATCGATGTTCGCCCCGGTGCGACCGTCGACCGAGGTGGTCGGCACGCTGCTGCCGGACGTCGCCTCGGAGTTCGGTCTCCCGGCCAGTTGCGCGGTCGTCGTCGGAACGGGAGACGAACACGCCGCGTCGGTCGGGGCAGGGGCGATCGAGGCGGGCGTCGTCGTCGACGTCACCGGCACCGCCGAACCGGTGACGACGGTGTCCGCGACGCCCGTTCGCGACCCGCTCGGACTCGTCGAGACGCACGGCCACGCGGTACCCGGCGCGTGGCTGATCGAGAATCCCGGGTTTGTCAGCGGCGGAAGCACACTCTGGCTCGCCGGGCTGCTCGGTATTCCGCAGGCCGATGTCTTTCCCATGGCCTTGAACGCGCCACCGGCCAGCGAAGGCGTGCTGTTCCTGCCGGCGCTGTCGGGGGCGACGGCACCGCGGTGGAACGACCGGATGCGGGGAGGCCTGCTCGGCCTCGCGATGAATCACACGCCGGCCCACGTCGCGCGGGCGGTGCTCGAGGGCTGCGCATTTGCGTTGCGCGACATCGTCGAACGACTCGATGCGCTCGGACTCGGTCGCGGCGAGGTCCGGATCGTCGGCGGTGGTGCGCGCGACAACTTGTGGGTGACGATCAAGGCCAGTGTGCTCGGCCGGCCGGTGCGCCGCGTGCTGACCGAAGAGGCCACCGCCGTCGGCGCCGCCATGGTCGCCGGGGTAGGCACAGGGTTCTTCGCAGACTTCACCGCGGCATCGGTTGCAGTCCGGCTCGCTCCGGCCGCCATCGACCCAGACCCCGAGGTGACCAAGACCTACGCGGATGCCTATCGTCGCTATCTCGCCGCGTTCGACGCCGTCGAATCCGCGCTGGCGCCGCATGACTCGGCCAGGCCGACGTGATCACCGTTCCCGACCCCGCGGCGCTTCTGGCGACACTGCGCGCCGACGGTCAAGCCGGACTGCCTGACATCGACGTCCGCATCGGAGCGTCGGTGTTGGACAGCGCGATAGCAGACAGCGTCGCAAGGTTCATCGGCCGAGACCCGATCATCCTCAGCGACGGCGGACCGTACCGCACAGCGGCGGGGGCGGTGGTGGGTCGGCTAGCTGGGCACCTCGGCTGCCGGGTAATCCAGCTCGGAAGGGGGACGGTCCGCGCCGACGAGGAAACCGTCGAGCAATCGGTGGCCGAAGTAGGAGAGCACCGGTTGCTTGTCTCCGTCGGATCGGGAACCCTCACAGACATCGCGAAGGTCACCGCACAGCGCACCGGCAACCATCACGTCGCTGTCCAAACCGCCTGCAGCATCAACGGTTTCATCGCCGACCGCAGCGTCCTCGTCATCGCAGGCGCTAAGCGCACCGTCCGGTCGAGGTGGCCCGACGTCCTCGTCGCCGACACCGACATCCTTGCCGCGGCGCCGTGGCAGTTGAATCTAGCTGGGGTGGGCGATCTTTCGACGGTGCCCAACGCGGTCGCCGAGTGGCGGCTGGCCGCCCGGCTCGGTCACGGACCGCCGTATGCTCCTGCCGTCGTCGAGGATGTCCTTGCCGCAAATCCAGTCCTGCCCGTACTTGCGCAGGCGGCGCGCGATGCCGAACCGGCGGGCATCGCCGATCTCGCCCGGCTGCTCGCGGCAAGTGGACTGTCGATGGGGATCGTCGGCTCGACGGCGCCCGCGTCGGGTACCGAGCATGCGGTCTCGCACTTGATGGAGATGGCGCGCAGCCGTCAGGGACGGCCCGCCGCGGCGCACGGCATGCAGGTCACGGTCGCGACCCGGCGGGCCGTGCGGGTCTGGCAGCTCGTCGACGCCACGATCCGTTCGGCGGATGCGAAGGTCCGGGTACCCGAGGAGACGACAAGCCGCGACGCCGTCGTACGCGCGTTCGCCGCGTTCGACCCGCAGACCGCAGCTGAATGCTGGACGGCGTACTCCGCCAAGCGAAACTGGCTGCTGGCGCACCAATCCGCGGTCGAGGCAGTGGTTTCGGAGTGGGACACCTTCGCCGGATCACTGAAGCTCGCCACGCCGGAACAGTTCGACGAGATCAGCCATGCGAGCGGGCTGCCGACCCGCGCGGAGGACCTCGGCGACGGTTACGACGACGACCTGCTGTTCTGGGC
>JBKOYU010001014.1:0-2680 GCA_046725575.1 Actinomycetota bacterium
GCGCCAACCTGGCCAGGATGACGATTGACCTGATCTTCAACGCGATCGCCGACCACATGCCCGACCTCACGCCGATCTCCCCGCCCGAGCGGCTACGGTCGGGCTGGCTCAACGGCATCAAGCACTGGCAGGTCGACTATCTCGGCCGGTCGAAACAGCCCGTCGCGCAGTAGTCGGATAGTCAATGATCGAGCGCCAGTAGTCCTCCGGTATCTCGTCGCCTGTCCGCAGCACCATCGCGAGGCCGGTGGCCATCGCGATGCCGAGCAGCCCGAGCCACAGTCCGGCTAGGCCGATGATCACCCAGCACACCGTGGTGAGCGCGGGCCACGGTGACAGCACGGCGAGCACGGGTGCGAAGAAGAAGCCCGCACCGATGTAGGCCGCCGACCCGGCGCGGTCCGAAATCAGCACGAAACGCAGCCACCGCGGGATCTTCTGATCGCTCATGCCACCACGGTGCCGCGGCGAGGTAAGCGGCGCAATTACCTGAGAGGTAGTGGCTGCGCTCCCCGGCGTGCGCAACACTGGGCGCGTGACCGCCCAAGTCCAGAGCCCGCCGTTCGGCTCGCTGATGCGTGCCTGGCGGCAGCGCCGCCGGCTGTCCCAACTCGACCTTGCGATCGAGGCCGACGTGTCGGCCCGCCACGTCAGTTTCATCGAGACGGGCCGATCGGCCCCCAGCCGCGACATGGTGCTGCGGCTCGCCGGGGTGCTCGACGTGCCGCTGCGGGAACAGAACCAACTGCTGATGGCCGCGGGGCTTGCACCGGTCTACCGGGAACGCCCCCTTGGCGACCCCGACATGGCCGCGGTGCGGGAGGGCGTTGAGCGAGTTCTGAACGCCTACAACCCATTTCCGTGCGTGGTGGTCGACCGCGGCTGGCAGATCGTACATGCCAACGCCGGTGCCGCGGTGCTGCTCGAAGGTGTGGCGCCACACCTGTTGGAACGACCGAACGCGCTGCGCATCGCGGTGCACCCCGAAGGGCTGGCGCCACGCATCCGCAATCTCGGACAGTGGCGCCATCATCTGATCGAGCGGCTGCGGCGGGAGGCCGCGGTCAGCGGCTCGGCCGAGCTGTCCGCGCTGCTTGCCGAGATCGAGTCCTACCCGGGCGGTTTCGAGGAGACACGCGATCTCGGTGGCGTCGCGGTGCCACTCGAGCTATACACGTCCGACGGAAAGCTGCTGACGTTCCTGAGCACCGTCACGACGTTCGGTACCGCGTTGGACCTGACCGCCGCCGAGCTCAGCATCGAGGCGTTTCTACCCGCCGACGAGACGACCGCCGCGGCACTGCGCGGGTAAAACGGCCGTGGGCGTGGACATACATCAATAGAGTCTGGCGACATGCAGACCCGACACATTGCGGTGGCCGCGGCGGTGCTCGTCGTGGGACTGGCCGGCTGCGGTGGGAAGCCGCCGGCACTCGGCGGTACCACGGCGAAGGTGACCATCGACGGCAAGGACACCGGCAATCCGCACGCGGTGAGGTGCTCGCAGACCGGGTGGGCGTGGACCATCGAAACCCCGGACAAGGCGAAGGGTTTCACCGCGGTCCTCGACACCGGCGACAAGGTCGCCGTCAAGTCGGTCGACTTCCATGACTTCGCGGGGTTTTCCGGCATCTATTGGGGCGACATCGGCAATGCCGAGGTGACCGGCGGCGGCGGCAATTACACGATCACCGGGTCCGCCGACGGCAACTTCACGGACAACCCGAGCAAGGAAGTCACCGCGACCTTCAGGATCGAAGCCGACTGCTGAGCACTTCGAGCGCCGCGGTGCACCACCGGATGTTCGTCTGCTCGTACATCCGCCCGCCCATCAACGTCAGGTAGGGACCGATCCGTTCGGAATCGCGTTCGAACGCCTCCTCGTCCCGGCCGTCGAGCATGTCGGCGAGCAGCCGGTCGTAGGTGGCCAGCTTCGCGCGCGCCCGGTCCAGTCGCGCCGTGAGTTCCTTGGTGACCGCGTGCGGATCGCCGACGTCGACGGCTTGCAGCTTGACCAACAGCTCGTCGCGCATCGCTACCGGCTTGGCCGGTGCGCCTGTGAACCGGTCCAGGTCCGCACGACCAGCGTCGGTCAGGGTGAACACGCGCTTGTCGGGCCGCCGCTGCTGGCGCACCAGGCGCGCACGGACGAGCCCTTCGGCCTCGAGTCGGTCGAGTTCGCGGTACAGCTGCTGCGGTGTGGCCGACCAGAAGTTGGCGACCGACACGTCGAAGCGCTTGGCGAGCTGGTACCCGGACGCCTCGCCTTCCAGCAGCGCGGCAAGCACCGCGTGACGCAACGGCTTCTAGACGGCCTCCCGATCGCAACCTACTATCATTGGCACCTATTCAACTAATTGATTATCGAGGAGGTCAAGTGGTGCATCCCTTCCGCCGCGCCATCGAACCGCGTGATCTCGACGCCGCCGTCGCTCTCATGCGCGAGGACGTGGTCTTTCGCAGCCCCGCCGTCTTTAAGCCGTATCACGGCCGTGAAGCGGTGCGCCGGCTTCTTGATGCCGTTCTGGTGGTGTTCGAAGACTTCCGCTACGTACGCGAGATCGGCGCCGACGACGCCCGCGATCACGCGCTCGTGTTCGAGACTCGAGTCGGTGACAAGCAGATCGAGGGATGCGACTTCATCCAACTCGACGAGGACGGCGCGATCACTGAATTGACG